>DQTH01000179.1 GCA_015662865.1 Desulfocapsa sulfexigens | reverse complement strand
TGATCTGCAGATCCGTGGCGGCGGCAACCTGCTGGGCGTTTCACGATCGGGACACATTGCAGCAATCGGCTATGATCTCTATCTTGATCTTCTCCAGCAGACAGTGGCTGACATGAAGGCACGGGCACTATCCGGCAACCTGGAAACCGTGGCCGTAGATCTACCTGAAGCTGAAATAAACCTCCAGATCTCCGCCTACATTCCCGAAAATTTCATCCCGGATATCAGTCAGCGCTATGTTGCCTATCGCCGCATTTCAGCACTTTCCACGAGTGACGAACAACTCTACGACGATCTGCTCGAAGAACTTGCTGACCGCTATGGTACAATTCCTGAAGAAACCAGAAATCTCTTTAAAATAGTAGCTCTCAAGAAGGAACTTGCTGCACTTGGTGTTACCAAGCTTGAAAAAGGAAAGGATTCTTTTGTCTTTTCATTCACCGAACACACACCCCTTGATCCTGCCCTGCTCCTTGAATATCTGCAAAAGGGCAGCAAAAAAAGAAAAACAGCGCCTCGCCGCCTCACCCCTGACGGAAGATTGATAATTCCTGCTGCCTTAGACTCTGGGAAGCAACTGTTCAGTGTATTACAGAGGATATTAGGCGAACTTGGCAGTCTGAAAAACTGAAAAGAACATCATACGATTATGACAACCAAACAGATCAAACCGGATTTTTCATGGTCCCAGATAGATACTATCCTTCTGGATATGGATGGCACACTCCTGGACAAATACTTTGACGATCATTTCTGGGAGGAATATGTTCCGAAAATTTTTGCGGAAACCAACGGCCTCTCGTTAAAAGAAGCACGCAAAAAACTGCTGCAACGCTACCAGAGTGTGGAAAACACTCTGCAGTGGACCGATCTTGACTACTGGTCTGAACGGCTTGGCCTGGATATTCCGGAACTCAAGTGTAAAGTTGATCACCTGATTCAGGTTCATCCTTATGTAACTGATTTTCTTGATTTCATAAACAGTATCAACAAAGAAGTACATCTGGTCACCAATGCCCATTCCAAAACACTGGATATCAAACTGCGGAAAACAGCATTGGGTTCACACTTTGACCGCATTGTGTGTGCTGAAGAAATCGGTTTTGCAAAAGAACAGCCTGAATTCTGGGATAAGCTTGCAACGCATCTGGGTTTTAATAAAAATCGGACCATGTTGGCCGATGATACCGCCAAAGTACTCCGATCCGCCAAACAATATGGCATTGGATTTCTCATTTTTGTGGCCAGGCCGAGTTCTCGTATTCCTGTCAAATTTTCTCCGGAATACCCTTCCATCACCTATTTTAACGAACTGATATTCTGACAGTCATCCATGCTGTTTCTTTTTTATTTTGTGAACAGGTACGGCGTATGATAGAATTTTTCTATCATACGTCTTTCATCCAATAATCCGGTGGCTTTACAGAAAAATTATCAAGACAGGAGATTCACCATGGCACTTACCTCATATGAAGCAAAAGACCTTTTTCAATGGCTGACAGCGAAAGAAAACTTTCTGGTACTCGATGTACGAAATGAAAAAGATTTTGGAAGATTTCAGGTGGAATCGCCATATCCTTTCAATATAATCAATGTTTCCTATTACGATTTCATGGAAATTGAAGAAGAAAGTGTTGCAAGAGTTCCGAAAGGGTGTGTTGTCCGAATTATCTGTGCCCAGGAAGGATCGGCGAAATATGTGGGGGAAATACTGGTCAAACACGGTTTTGAAGATGTCCGCTACCTCACGGGTGGCATCAAAACCTGGGGAAATCTTCTGGTACCCAAACTTGTGCGGGAAGAAAATGGTTACAGCCTGTATCAGTTCATTCGCCCTGGTAAGGCGTCATGCAGCTACGGACTCAGCTCAGGTAACGAAATGATGCTCTTTGACCCGAGCCGCAACATAGAATTTTATCTTGATTTTGCCAAAAGTAAAAACTGCAAAATCATTAAGACTTTTGAAACCCACCTGCAGGCTGACTACATTTCCGGTTCACGCATTATTGCTGAGCAGACCGGAGCTGAATTCTGGGGAAATGATGGCGACTTTAAAAATACCAAGGCTGGTCACATCCCGCTTATCGATGGCGATAAGCATACTTTCAGTGACAGTGACACCGAAGTTGCTGTGATGTTTACTCCGGGGCACACACCAGGCTCCACGAGTTTCATCGTAAATGACACATTTATGATTTCAGGAGATATGGTTTTCATCCAATCCCTCGGTCGTCCCGACCTGGGAGGCAAAGCTGTGGAATGGGCCGTTCTTCTTTATGAATCCATGCTGAAAATCAAAGAACTGGACAAAGATCTTCTTGTCCTTCCTGGACACTATATGGATTGGAACGAAGCAACAGAGGATCTTCTTTTCTGCATGGATTTAGGCCATGTTATAGAACGTAATAAAGATGTTTACGCCATTTCCAGTGAAGACGATTTCATCAAGTATATTCAAAATAATATGCGTAAGCAGCCTGATGAATACGCCCTGATCCGGTTGGCCAACGGTAACCTGGAACAATTCGATCCGGAAAAGGAAGAAGAACTGGATCTTGGTAAAAATGAGTGCGCTGCAACCGCCTACGCAGAAGCTCAGAAAGAAGCAGCAGCATAATCATAAATAACCTTTCTACAGAGGAAGAAGGATAACCTGCGTTATTCTTTTTCCTCTTCTGCCTCATTCTTTTTTCTTCGATTGATCTCTCTGTTTGATGCCAGAAGAATCGCCAGCCAGCGTGTATTCTCAGTCCCTTCAAGGGCAATACGAACGGCCATTGTAAGCGGTACAGACAGCAGCATACCAACAGGTCCCAGCACCCATCCCCAGAAAGCCAGAGAAAGAAAAACCACCAGCACTGAAAGCCCAACGCCCTTGCCCATTACCCGCGGTTCTATGATGGATCCGATAACAATGTTCACAACAAAGTATATTCCACCGGTAAGAATCGCTGCTCCCCAGCCCAGCTGAACAAGGGAAAGAAGCACAGCAGGAATTGCGGCAATGATGGAGCCGATATTAGGAATAAAATTGAAGAAAAAAGCAACAACTCCCCACATGATTGCATAATCAAGCCCCTGCAGGGAAAGTCCAAGGGCCACAGTTACACCGGTGACCAGACTGGTGAGCGTTTTGATACCCAGATAACGATTCACCCCCTGGGCAATTTCACTATACTTTACAAGGGCAAGGGATTGCTCTCCCTGAATGGCACGCAATTTACAGGGAAACCCTGCAGCTTCTGATAAAATAAAGAAAAAAGTCAAAAAGATCACAAAGGTGTTTGTGAGCATCCCGCCAAGACCATTCAAAGTGTTTGCAGCCATTTTTAGCAGTTTACCGGGATTAAAAGTGTCGGTGAGGATACTCCGGTCAAGGGTTATCCCCTGTTTATCCAGCCATTGCCACCAACCTGCTGTCTGTTCCAGTAAATTCTGCTGATACTTTGGAACATTGCTGGAAAAATCGGTCATGGAGGAACCGATCAGCGTAACAAGAGAGAGCCACACACCCAAAATCACACTGATCATCAGCAGCATACCAACAAATTCAGGAAGTCCTCTTTTCTGCAGCCAGAACACTGGCGGAGCACAAATAATAGCAAGAAAAACAGCGAGCAAAAAAGGGACTACCAGAGGTGCTGCGGCCTTCATACCGGCAACAACTATGACAAAGGCTGCCATATTAATGAGGGGGCTGTTTCGAACTGAAAGAGATGCCATGTAATAAAAATGATGGTCAAAAGATGGAAAATAGCGTATTTTTTCGTGAGCTTTAATGACAATATATCATAAAAATCATAAATAACCTGGTCTTCACCCCAATTTTTACAGGAATAGTATGTATAAAATAAAAATTTCTCTGCTTCTCCTCACGATCTTTCTCACCGGATGCTGGTCTTCCACCACTGGCTATGAAGGTATCAGATTTCCAAAAACATCAGCTAGTAAAATGGTATTCCAGGAAACTGATATTCCGGATAATTGCTCAGCCTTCGCCCATCTCTTAATGAACTCCAAAATGCAGTCCACAGGGAAAGAGCTTCGAGATGCCCTCATGCAGGAAGCTGGTGACAAAGGGGCCAATCTCATTCTGGTTGGCATGTCACGGGAAATGCTGGAAGAGGAACTTGAAGGAAACCGTTTTGATTACTATGGCCCAGAATACGCCTATGATTTCAACAAGACATGGCTGGGATGGAAGTTTGGTTTCGATGACTGGAATGAGGGCAATAATCTTATTGGCCTTGATGCTGCTACATGGGAAAATAATGAGATAAGCTTTAAGAGCAGTCTTCTTATTCAGGCTGTATTCCTGCGCTGTGGTCAGGATCTTTAAGAAAGTTCCGAGTGTTTTTTTCTCCATTCCACAAGTTCATCAAAAGCAGCCTGTAAATCTGCCAGTCGCTCATTGAGCTTTTGTACTTCTCCATCGCGAGCCAGGCATTCAAGCTCAAGGGCAATATTTGAAATCCGCCAGGCAAAAACAGTGGCGCTTGCCCCCTTCATTCCATGACAAACTTCCCTTAAGGATTCGCTGTCACCAGCCTCGATACCCTCTCTGAGAGCTTTAAGCCATTTGGGCCGACTTTTTTCATGCAAATGGTTGAGCAGTTCTGTAACTATTGCAAGATTATTACTGCAGTTATTTTTCAATCGTTCCAGATCGAGTACTATGTCTGGACGCTTGGCATTTTCAGTGTTTTT
The DNA here is from genome assembly GCA_015662865.1 of Desulfocapsa sulfexigens. GTDB lineage: Bacteria > Desulfobacterota > Desulfobulbia > Desulfobulbales > Desulfocapsaceae > Desulfocapsa > Desulfocapsa sulfexigens_B. The sequence goes on along the minus strand of DQTH01000179.1, from coordinate 7,434 downwards.
TGAATTCATATGCGACCATCCTTATCCTGCGTTACATAGGAAATAATAATATACAAACCGTAACAGCTTCTCCCTTTAAACAAAAGGGAAATCAGATGATCGCCTAATATGGTTTTCTTGTCATCCTACCAGACTGCACGCAGACCTTCCTGCTTACGGAGATGATCAATCCTTCTTTCCAGATCGATGCGCCATTCCGCGTGAATTCTGGCTGCAGATGGAGCAATAAGCTCAGGAAGGCCGTATACCAGTCTGTCAGAAGCACGGCTGGCCTCAATCACAGCCTCAATGGAGCGTGCCCCAAACTTATAACGGCTGAGCAGAAGCCGCAGCAGAAGACCGGAAGTTTTTCGAGCTGCTTTTTTCCAGTGAGTATCCATCTGGTGAGCAATAATAAAAGCACGTTTTAATAGAATTCTGCGTAGCTCTTCAAGATCTTCGCTGGTGGCGGAATCACGAAGTAGAATATCGGGAATTTCAATACCGTCAATATCAAGCACCACTCGCAGGCGACTCATAAAATCCGGAATTTTCAGGGTCTTCATCATGGTGAGTGCTTCCTTGTTACCCGGATCCAGCAGTTTTTCCATTCCACTCCAGCTTGCCTTAACCCCACCTGCAAAGACAAAAATTGCCCTGCCGATAAAATGCGGGAGACCATTCACATAGGTTACACCATCCTGCATGGAGGGAAGAAAATAACGCAGATAGCCAAATTCGTGTCCATCATATCGACAGTCAAATTCGTCCCAGAACACAATGGGAACCTTGCCCATTGCAACTGATGCACGAACCGGTTCAATGGCCGAGTTGATCTCATCGGGTGAGGCAAACTGGGTCAAATTAAACTCAAAAAAATCAAAGGGATTTCCGTCAAATCGTTCTGATATGACCCGGGCCACTTCTTTTACTGCAAACGATTTTCCTGACCCCGGAGGGCCGAAAACACCGAGACAGAGAGGCCGAAGAACATTGTCCTTGGAGACATAGGAATCCATGACATTCTGCAGTGTGATCACAGGATCAATTTCAGCCGGATCAGTTGTCCGCAGATGGCCCACCTGAAAAATGGGCAGATCTCCAAAACCATTCTTGCGATTCACCTCCTCTTTCAAGTCATGAAGAACAGATACAATCTCATCCATGTAGCCATGGGAGCCGCCAAGCGCCATACCGCTGTCAAGCGCTGGAGATGGTTTTCGAAAATAGAAAAAACTCCTCAAGGCTCGTTTTTTCTCTTCAGACCATATCTGGGATGCAACCAGATCTATGATAGCTTCAAAATCGGCGGACAGGGGAGGAAGCTCAAAAAATGCCGGGTCAGGACCGCTTGCCACAAATGAGCAGGCATAGCCGCCAGGAAAACTTCTGGCAAAATCAAGGTTTGGAAACTCCAGAGTTTCCTTGAAATAATAGCCATGGCTGTAGAGAAGATCCCAGTTATTAAGGACCCGCTTTGAAAAATCATAAAAGAAATTCCTGCTGAATATGAACTTTCCAAACCGCAAGGTATCCATGGCCAGCATGGCAGGCAGCAGAGTATCATAACAGGGAACAGATCCCCGCTGGCGCGGTGAGCTTTTTTCCGGCAGACATCCTTTCCGGTGTCTGAAAAATACTGCGTCCGGGCCAATATAGAGCAGGCCGTGGGGAAACATCTCCACTACGATATGGCAGCGAAACTGTGACCTGCTGTGATCCCAGAGACCGACTTCTTCAGTTCGAAGAGCCCGCAGGCACATGGCAACAATTGTTTCCCAGTTAACGGAACAATCCATTTCCATACGGGTGGTTTCAAGGTCTGACAGTCTGCAGAAAAGAACAAACTGATCCCCAAGCCTTTTTGCCCAGTTGCCCCAATAAGCAACACTGATTCCCATTGCAATAGCCCAGAGACCCGGATTTCGATCCAGATCCTCCTGGCTGAACTCCGGCGGATGACCGGAATCATCAATGACAATCAGTCCATTATTATCAGTAAATATTTCTCTGTTGGCATCACTCACCTCAAAATCTTCTGCCGAACTGGACCTGCCGCCGGCGGGCAGATACTGGTTGACCATGAACCATCCATGGTCCTCTCTTTCCACATTGGTATTGCGGTATTTTCTGAATATCTGAAAGACATCCTTCTGCTCCCCATAAGTCACAGAATGAATTCTGGGATTCAGGTCAGATTCAGAGACATAGGAAGTGAGCCAGGTGAGCAGCTGTTCAAGACGGCCATACTCAACTGACACGTCACCAGCCATGAGTTCAATGTGATCACCTGGATTGTATCCATAGGCCGGAAGATTTCCCTCTTCCAGAAGACTGACCTGTTTGATCGGTAAATTACGAATTTTGACATTGGACCCAAGCAGAGTCACCTTCTGGTCATATTCAGACATAATTTTTCATACCAGTGGTAATAAAATTATAGGCTACCTTGAAAAATCAGGGTTTTCGTTCAATATCAAGGCATTTGAAAAATTTTACCGCAGGCATATGGTCGATATTCCGAGGATAAAATTTCTCAAATAACGAAGAGATTGGGCGAAAAGACAATTTTTCAAAGTAGCCTTTAGTGTTAAACGCACAATGGAAGGCAAAGCCTCCCATTGTGCACTCCAAAATATCAGGCAGAAACTTCTCTGCCTTTATTCTATTCTACAAGAGGCCTGCTTTATCAAGCGCAATAACTGCTCCTTTATAGGATATGACGATTACAGCCACATATCCAAGTAAAATAAAAGTCGTCATATATTTCTCCTTTTGTTAATAGGCTTCGTTATCCAGAGCATCCTCTGTCGTCAGCTTCTGGGAATCCATCTGTTTCCAGAGATAGGCAATATACAGAAGAACAACCGGAACAGCAAACGCCACATAGGTCATGGTAACCAATGTGAACTTGCTTGATGATGCATTATAAATGGTGAGACTTGACTGCAGATCAAAGGTTGACGGATAAAAGGCTGTGGAATTGAATGCGGGCAGACAGAGCACGGACAATCCAACAAACACTGTACCAAGTCCTGCAGGCCAGATACCTCTATAGCTTCCCTTACGCGCTCCAAGCAGCACACCCCAGATTACCAGCCCAAGACCGCCAAGAAGCAGAATGAGGAGATGGGGCAGAGCCAGAAGGTTGAAGAAATATTTAAAAGAAACCATGGAGACAACACCATTTTCATCCACGCCAAAACCTTTCCTCAACAGAATGGCAACAACCACATACAGCAGAAATGGAAGCAAACAGATAAAACTTGACCATACTGCTTTTCGCAGTCTCTGCTCCATTTCCGGAAGAGCTGCAAGATCCAGATTGTTCAGCAGGTACAGTGCGCCAAGAACCCGTGCATTAAAAACAAGAAAGAGTCCAAGGGAGAGGTTGAAAAGTGAGAAGGCTGCCTCAAGTCCACGAAGATTCACACCGCCCAGTGTGTATTGCCAGGTTACCTGATTCATCTCATTGAGTGAAAAAGAGGACCCAGTATAAAAAGTTCCCACGGCAGCACCAATGAGCAGGATACCCACAGAACCGTTAATAAACATAAACAGTTCATACGTCTTTGTTCCCCAGACATTACCCGCTTTTTTCCGGTACTCATAACTCACCGCCTGGATAATAAAGGTGAAAAGAATGATTATCCACACCCAGTAGGCACCACCAAAACTTGTGGAATAAAATTTTGGAAACGACGCAAAAAGAGCTCCGCCAAACAGTACTAGAGTTGTAAAGGGAAGCTCCCATTTACGCCCGAGAGAATTCACAACAAGTGAGGTTTCAGTGTCACTTTTAGCCACTTGCCAGAGCAGTGTCTGCCCCCCCTGAACATATGTGAGCATGAGAAAAAGTGCCCCAACCACAGAGCAGATAACCCACCAGAGCTGCTGCAAAGTTACATAATCTAAATTTGATATCATTTTCAGTGGCCCTCCGGTCCGGCTGCAATCTGTTTCAGCATAATGGATATTTCAGCAATCAAAAGCAGAGTAAAAAGCGCTGCAAACATTGCAAATGTTACCTGGACAGATGTCGTTGAAAGATTGGTAGTTGCAACCTTCACCGGCATGAGTCCCTGGATGGCCCAGGGTTGACGGCCAACTTCTGCGGTTACCCATCCTGCCTGCTGGGCAAGCAGCCCAAGAAGTGCTGTGAACAATCCGATTGGCAGCAGCCAGCGTTTTTCTGTCACAGTGCCCTTAAGAGTGAAGAAAAGAAATGCTCCAAAAATCACTGGAAACAGAGAACCTATAACAGCCATGAGACGGAAGGAATTAAAGATAATATTCACGGACGGCACTGCCTCTTCCGGAGTATCAAGATACCCGTATCCCATGAACTCTTTATTTATGTTAAACCGTTCAAGAGCTGTCTGAGCCAAATCTTCTGTTTTGTTTTTTCTGGCGTCTTTATAGGCAGAAAGATCAGAAAGAGCCAGTCTGCCTTTTTCCATCATTGTGTTCACGCCCATGATATTCTCTTTTTCATTACCATAGACAAGATCATCAATTCCCGGTACGAAAGAGCCAAGCTCCCTGTTGGCAAGAAGAGACAATACTTGAGGAACTTTTACTTTAAAAAGAAAACTATCCTGAACATCTCCTGCCATCTTTGCATCATTTACGATTCCCATGGCAACTATTCCTGCGCCATGTTCACCTTTATATAAGCCTTCCATGGCAGCAAGTTTCATCGGCTGTTTCTGAGCTACTTCATACGCTGCTTCATCACCTGTAAAACCGACAAACACTGAGGCAACCAATCCAAAGACAGAGGCAACCACAATTGATTTCTTCGCCATTTCCACATGTTTTCTCTTAATAAGATACCAGCAGGAAATAGTAAGTACAAAGGCTGACCCCATGACAAAACCGGATGAAGAGGTATGAGTAAACTTGGAAACTGCAATTGGGTTAAAGACAACTTCTGCAAAATTCTGCATCTCGAAGCGTGCGGTGTCAGCGTTAAACGCCATGCCAACCGGATTCTGCATCCAGCCATTTGCAATCAGAATCCAGACAGCAGAAAGGTTGGAGCCGATGGCTACCATCCAGGTGGAAAAGCAGTGAAAACCTTTGGAGACCCTGTTCCAGCCAAAAAACATGACAGCAAAAAAGGACGCCTCCAGAAAAAAGGCGAAAATACCTTCAATGGCCAGTGGTGCGCCAAAAATATCCCCCACCATCCAGGAATAATTGGACCAGTTGGTTCCAAATTCAAATTCCATTATTATTCCGGTGGCAACGCCGATGGAAAAGTTAACTGCGAAAAGTGCCATCCAGAAACGGGTAATTTTTTTCCACTCTTCGTTTCCTGTTTTGAGATAAATCGTCTCATAAAAAGCACAGAGAAACGACAACCCGAGTGTCAACGGTACAAAGATCCAGTGATACATGGCAGTAAACGCAAATTGCGCTCTGGACCAGTTCACTAAACTGGGGTCAACATCAATCATTTTTTCCTCCCTGGGTTAGTGTCCGTCCCAAAAGACATTTTTCTCTAAAACCATCATGATGGCAAAATTTCACCTGTGGGATATTTGTAACATCCCTGAGTTTAATTTCATCAACAGTAGTCAGGAAAAAAACCTTTAAGGACAGGCACCAGATTAATTAGTATTGGCTACCGACCTGGTAATTTGCTCCAGGACATAGTCGCCACGTTGCTTATCAGTTTCAAAATTACTATTCAGATAGTTTGGAAAAAAGAATATTTTGAGAACAGCAAACATCACAAAAATCTTGATGAAAATAATCTTCCACAAAGACTTCCCAACGGTCATCTGCCTAAATCCGTCGCGATAGAAACTAAATATTTTAGCGACCATCTCAAGCATTTCTTTCTCCTCAGGCTATTGAATTAATTATCTGTAAAATTCCTATTTCAGGCTCTGTACCGGAAATATCGGAATACACGATTCGTTTTCTGCCAGCTGGGCCAGACTGACTCCTGCCAGTGTATCACGCAGCTGGATTCTGGCATGCTCCCATACTTTATGAACACTGCAATTTTTACTCACCTTGCAGGTTACAGGACGTCCAACACAATCGTTGAGATAAATTTCACCAATCATTACTTCCACAACTTCCAGCAAGGAAAGCTTTTCCGGATCCTTGAGTAAACTATAGCCACCCTTGGCTCCCTGCTTAATCGCAATCAAATTTGCCCGGGCAAGATCCTGTGCAATCTTAGCTAAAAAGTGTGCGGGGATATCCGTATTTCCGGCAATTTCCTGTTTGGAAACCAGAATCCCTTTTCCCTTGTGCGCCAGGTAAATCATACACCTGACCGCGTATTCTCCTGCTCGTGTCAGCCTCATCCACATTTCCGATAAAAGATAAATAAGATATTTAAGATCCTATATATCACATTTGCACTGTTCGTCAATTATTTTTTTCTTTTCTTTTTTTATGGGCAGCAGGCTGAAATCACAGACAAACACCAGTCTCAATTCATCAGGAGTTATTCAGCCCAATCCCTCGCTGAGTCTGTAAATCGTCCAATAAATTCTTTTCAAAACTGTGAAACAGGTTGAAACCACCGGCCCCCCAAAAGCACAAAGGGCCTCCGGAAAAAATCCGGAGGCCCTTTGTGCATGCATGACATCTCTTTGTCAGACATCAGAAGATCTATTATTTGATACACTGACATTTAAATTTACTTCTTTTCAGTCGGCTCATCTTTCTCAGGCTTGGAAAAGAAATCTATCCCGTTGATTGTCTGAATCAGCATATCCACCAGAAAAGGATCAAACTGACGTCCTGAAAATCTCTTCAGCTCCTCTTGTGCTTCCTTTTGATCCATTCTTTTTTTATTCCTGGAAACAGGAGCTACCATGGCGACAAAAGAATCTACCAGGGTGAAAATCCTTGCTGCCATCGGAATTTCATTGCCCTTCAGCCCGTCGGGATACCCTGTGCCATCATAATACTCATGATGAGCGTAAAGAATAACCCGCTCTGACGCAAAAAAATCAAACATGGTTGTCAGCTCTCTCAACATAAGTGGCTGATCAAACAGCATCTCTTCCTGCTTTGCGTTGAGCGGCCCTTCTGTTTCCAGTGATGAATCGTGTATATAGCAGCGAAAAAGGTCATGCAGCTTAATGGCCCTGCGAAACGAATGGATCAGCTGGTCAGGAAGATTCAGTTTCTGGGCAAGCTGGTCGAGGACTGTAATAAAAAACTGATTACGTTCAGCAAGGAGATCATATTCCCGGGTTTGGGAATGAACCATTGCTTCAAACGAGGCAAGAGTCATGGCACGTGCTTTTTCAATGGTTGCATTGAGTTGGTTCTGCTGCGAAAACCCTATTAATTCCTGGAAATGTCCTTCAGGTCCACTCAGATTAGACTTTGGTGTTTTGTAATGGCAAACCTTGTTTCGCCCTTCTGCTTTCGCCTGATAGAGAGCATTATCTACATAATCAACAACATCTCCGGATGAGG
>DQTH01000169.1 GCA_015662865.1 Desulfocapsa sulfexigens | reverse complement strand
CTGAGGCGCAGCCGAAGGGTTTGGGGCTTTCATGCTGTGTAAACATCAAATAGCCTGAAAAGCTACCCATCATTTATCGTGCATCAGCTCAATACGACATTGATAGCTGGCGGTAGGGGAGTTGGTATAACCAGCTCTTTATATTACACATCTGTTTTTGCCGATCTTTCTCCAACTATTCCTTTTACATTGACCATGCGTTACCAAGGTGATTATGGCGAACCATCTGGTGCAACCCCTGGCAATTGTCAGATTGATGTCTCCTGGAAAAATCCAGCTCCACAATCAACAAACATCTCCGGGGCAACTGAGGCAGAAAGAGGGAAAACGATCGAGCTTGATGGTACTGTGACATATGCTTCCAACTATACTTGGACAACAACCGACAAGTGCTCATTCGTTGGAGACACAAATATCGCAACAGTAACAGTCAAAGGAGATAGCGTTGGAACGTGTGTTATCACCAGAGAAGCATGCAATACATATAATGAATGCATTACAGATACGTATGATATTACTGTAACAGCGCAAGCCTGGCTAATACCAATATATTATCTGCTGGATGTCTTCTGAAATTTAATTATGCAAACAACTCCGTACCTTTAAATTGATCAAAATCATTACATAGCTTTTGCAGAAAGTCTAGGGAAAGGCTGCTTTTGTTTGTAAAACCATCCTCCATTCCCCTGATCTGTTGTCCGAGAGCTTTTTTTATAGAAATATTGTTTCCTGCCTTTTGCTCTGAATACTTTGCTGTTACAAGAGACGCTTCTAATTCTTGTATCTGTACGTTCGTCATTCCCTCCGCTTTCGCATAACTTTTCATATTCTCCATAGTTTTTCTTTCAGAAGGAGTAAACAGTTTATCAAGATCAATAGCAAAAGCCTCTTTAGCGCCTGCAGGAACACCAGGAGGACGAGTACTTTGCTTTGCCTGAGTGGCATAAATATTACTGGGGGGTTGTTGTACACCAATAGAATTAATCATAACATCTCCTAAATTTGATATGGTCAGACAGGCCTAGCATATATATCGACCAGCACATATCATTACTTTAGGGGAACTATTTATTCTTTTCCATTTTCTTTTTTTTGCTCACGATACTTTTCAAGGTATCTGTAGAAAGTTCTATTGCTGACTCCAAACTGTTTGCAAATGTCAGTTACTGTTGTTTTCTGCTCATTGTATAATACAAGAGCCATATGAAAGGTCTTGTCATCCATGACTTTTGGCCTTCCCCCATTTCTTCCACGGGCACGGGCACTGGCAAGGCCAGCCATGGTTCGTTCTCGAATGAGATTTCTTTCTAACTCGGCAAAGGCACCAGTGACATGAAAAAAGAATTGACCGGTAGGGGTGGTTGTATCAATAGATTCAATAATGCTTTTAAAACCAATTTCTCTCTTCCTGAGATCATTGATTATCTCGATTAGTTGCTTTAGACTACGCCCTAATCGATCAAGCCGCCAAACAACAAGCGTATCCCCAGGCCTGAGATAAGAAATGGCTTCATTCAATCTTTTTCTCTCTGCCTTGATACCGCTAACGACTTCTTGATAGATCCGGTCACAACCAGTTTTTTCCAAGGCTTCAACCTGAAGATCCAGGTGCTGTTCCAGAGTTGAGATTCGTGCATATCCAATCAACATTTTTTTAATCCTCCAAATTGTGCCAGAAACATTATCATGGTATATATATTGACAAGTTGAATTTGTCACCTACTTTGGCGTATCTTTCTCACCATATACTGCTGTTTAAACTAGTCACAAAAGAGTGTGCCCAAAACGAAGGTTTTTGTCACAAGAATAATGGCCAAAAAAATTCCAGAAGAGCGATTATTAGAATTGAAGAAGCGTTTGGATCTTCTACCACCAAGGCATTCTGAACGGGTTAAGACAATTCAGTCCTTTGCTGATCTTTATGCTGTTTCTGTAGGTTCTGTTTATCGTGCATTGCGAAACAAAAGAATCCCGAAATCCTTACGTCGTGCCGATGCTGGCATAACTAGAATTCTTCCAAATGCAGAAATGGAACTTTATTGTCAAATAATCGCTGCCCTGAAGATGAAGACTCGAAACAAGAAAGGGCATCATCTTCCTACCACAGAAGCCCTTCGTCTTCTTGAAAATTTTGGTATTGAAACGTCCCAAGGCCTCAAAAAACCACCAAAAGGAGTTTTGAAAAAAGCAACAGTCAACCGTTATTTAAAGAAATGGGGTTATGATTTTAATACATTGGATACTGAATCAGCAGCTGTAAGATTTCAAGCTAAACATTCAAACGATTGTTGGCATTTTGATTTAAGCCCATCTGATTTAAAACAGTTGCCGGAATGGCCAGCATGGGTTGAGAACAAGCAAGGTAAACCTGTGCTCATGTTATACAGTCTGGTTGATGATCGAAGCGGTGTTGCTTATTGAGCTGATGCACGATAAATGATGGGTAGCTTTTCAGGCTATTTGATGTTTACACAGCATGAAAGCCCCAAACCCTTCGGCTGCGCCTCAGGTT
>DQTH01000140.1 GCA_015662865.1 Desulfocapsa sulfexigens | reverse complement strand
TAAATGCCAATGGGCTGTCATTCCCGCGTAGGCGGGGGGCCAGTTTCGTGCTATAGGTCTGGATCGGAGTCTTCGCTTACCTCCCGCCTACTACACGGGAATGACTTACAAAAATGGCTGAGCTTTGTACGTAATCAGAATTAATTTTGAAGAATGTCCAGACGCTTGTCGTAAATCGATGTCTCTATCTCCATCATACCGAGGATGGTATGAAAGAGATTGTCATGGGAGAACCGTTTTGATGCCTTTTCCCGAAGCGATTTTCTGTCTAGGTGAAAATTCTCTCCAAACCAGAAAACTGAAGCAATATGCTTCTGGGTATCCGGTGCCATCTGATAGGGAAGGCCGTGCAGATAAAGACCGTACTCGCCCAGGGATTCACCATGGTCACTCATGTAGACCATCGCTGTTTCAAACTGCTGGGAATTGTTTTTCAGCAGTTTGATAATCTGATCGAGAAAGAAATCCGTATACAATATGGCGTTGTCATAACCATTACCGATTTCCTCCTTACTGCACTCATCAATCTGGTTTGTCTTACAAACCGGTGTGAATTTCTCAAATGCTGTCGGATATCTCTTATAGTAGGCAGGACCATGATTTCCCATTTGGTGGAGGACTATGAAAATATCACCTTTTGGCTGGTTGTTAATGTATTCCTGCAAACCCGTCAGCATGCCCATATCTCTGCACTCAGTATCACATTCAGAATTGACCGACGGGAGCTGGTAGTTATAGTAGGGCACATTGCCTGCAATATGTTTTGAGTTTGAGTTGTTGTCACGCCATTGAACATTGACATGAGCATGCTGCAGTACATCCAGCAGGTTTTCGATTGAGGCACCTTTACTGTCGCTGTACTCGTTGCGCGGTAAGACAGAAAACATGCAGGGAACTGAATAGGCGGTTGAAGTGCCGCAGGAATACATGTTGGTAAACGATATAATGTCCTCCTGCTGTAGAAGAGGATTTGTTTCCCGCTGGTAACCATTTAGGGAAAACCTGTCGGCACGGGCAGCCTCGCCCACCACCAGAATAATAAGCTCTCTGTCGCTGTCAGTTGCCGACATTTTAGCATCCAGGCCCAGGGGCTGGATAACGGTTTTCGAAGTCTTAAACTTTCTGTTTACATATTTTCCGGCAGAATAGACATAATATACAGGGTTTGTATAATATCGTAATGGCTTGTGTTCTCTGAAGAAGGAGGTATAAAATTTACTGAAGAGAAGAATTGATCCGAAAATAATACAGATGGAAAGGAAAGCAATTTTTATTCTTTTAAGAACCGTATTTCTGAACGTTTCAGGCTCAATTCTGACCCGGTAAACAAAGAAGGCAGGAAGAACACCGAGCAGCATACAATAGTATAACAGTTCAGGATTCAGCAGATCAGAAGTTTCTGCAAGGTTTGTCTGGAAAATATTCTGTATCATAATATGGTCGATGACCACATTATAATTATTCATAAAGTAACTGGCGGCCGCTGATAATATCAGGAAAAGAATAAGAACAGGTTTTGTTGTAAGCTTTGAGCTCAAGAGAGTAAGGAATAGCATTATAAAAGTCAGGAGCCCGATTGCCAGGGAAATTAGGAAGCCCAAATTTTTAAGAGACAAGGGGTAGATCTGTAGAACGTGGTGAAAGAACGCAGAATTGTCAAACAGTACAAAGAAGAGTGATACAAGAAAAATAAGCTTTGTTGTGCTGATAGTCATTTTATTTAAGAGAGTTGCACGATGAGATGTTGTTTCTTTTAATTATTGGTATTGTGCCAAAAAAAAATGATTTTAAAGAATATGAGGTTGAGACTACCCCATTATTTAACACCTTTTAGCTGTTTGCCCTATCTTAATATAAAATATACGAAAAGAATTTTGAGATGCTTTGTTCAGCCTGAATAGCAAAGGAAGATTCAAATGAAAACAAGAAAGACAGTTTTTTTATCACGCACTGTCATTGTCTTTGGTCTGGTTTCTTTTTTAAATGATGCGGGGAGTGAGATGATAACTCCTTTACTCCCGATTTTTCTTACAGCGACACTGGGTGCCGGTCCTGCTGTTGTCGGACTGATTGAAGGAACAGCCGAGGCAACAGCAAGTCTGTTAAAACTCTATTCAGGACGTATGGCAGACAAGGGCTGGAACCAGAAAGGTCTTGTTCTTGGTGGTTATTCCGTATCCAATCTGGCCCGACCTTTGATCGGACTGGCATTTGGCTGGGGATGGGTCTTGGCCATGCGTTTTTTTGACCGAATCGGTAAAGGTCTGCGAACTTCTCCGCGTGATGCCCTGATTGCTGCGTCCACTGATCCCGGCAGCCTGGGAAGAGCCTTTGGTTTTCATCGGACCCTTGACAATGGCGGGGCAATGCTGGGCCCACTCTGTGCCTGGGTACTGCTCAATAACCATATGAGTATAGGCCATGTTTTTCTCTGGTCGCTGGTGCCTGGCGTTCTTGTAATCTGCCTGCTTTGTTTTGGTCTTGAAGCTACTCCATCACCATCAGTAAAGAAAAAACTACCACCCCTTCGTTGGTCCGTTCTTGATCATAGATTGCGTGGTTTGATTCTTGCCTCAGGAGGACTGGCTCTCGCCTGTGCTCCTGAGGCATTTCTGATACTCTGGGCTACATCTCAGGGCTTGCAGGTCACATGGGTGCCATTGATCTGGGCAGCTGCCAGTGCTGTCAAAATGCTTGTCTCCGGTCCTGCAGGAAGCCTGTCAGACAGGTTTGGCCGGCTGGCAATCCTTCGGTTCGGTTGGTCGTTTCGTATTCTGCTTCTGATCGGTCTTGCTTGGAGTTGCAGTGGAGAGCATCCTGTTCTGGTCTGGCCGATTTTTCTTGCTTACGCGGCATCTCTGGCTGCCACTGAAGGGGCTGAACGGGCTTTGATTGCTGATTTTGCCGCCAAAGGCCAGCAGGCAACGGCCTTTGGTCTCTATCACATGGTAATCGGGTTGGCAGTTCTCCCGGGAGCACTGTTTTTTGGCCTGGTCTGGCAGGGGTTTGGGCCGGGTGCTGCGTTTAGTATGAACGCCCTGCTATCAGCCTGTGCTATGTTCTATTTACAGGTACAGTACAGGAGGAAATAGCTCCGGCTGGACAGGAATTATTTTTTGAAGCTCCAGAAGTCAGGATGGAGCATGGCAAGAAAAGGTATCAGTTCCAGGCGGCCAACAATCATATTCAGAATAAAAATAATCTTGGTGGCAGGAGACAAGCCGCCAAAGCTCCCCATGGGGCCAATTTCACCAAAACCCGGCCCTATATTGCCGATGGTGGCGATAGTGCCCACCAGCCCGATGCCGGCATTTCCTTCAATGATAGTTACCACAAGCGTTGAACAGGTCATAATGACCAGATAAAAAAGAAGGAATCCAAGAATCTGTCGCTGAATATCATTGGGTACTGTTTTGTGATCAATTTTGATGGGCAATATGGCCTTGGGGTGGATAACCTGAGTTATTTCACGCTTGAGATATTTGAACCCGAACAATACCCGTATAACTTTCACACCACCTCCGGCAGAACCGGCGCAGCCGCCCACAAGCATCACAGTGAATAAAACTGTTTGTGCAGCTACACTCCACAGGGCAAAGTCAGCTGAAGAGAAACCTGCCGTAGTGATAAGTGAGATAATCTGAAAGAGGCTGTCGCGAACTCCATCCATCCACTCAACTTTTCCGTCATTGAGAAGCGCAATACAGAGGCCTCCGGAAACAAGGACCACAATAGAAGTATAAAATCGAAATTCTTCACTATGAAACAGGGCCAGTGGTTTTTGCTTAAAAAGTACACGGTACTGCAGGGCAAAGTTACTTCCTGCCAGAAACATAAAAAAGGTGATAATCCACGTAACGGATGAGTTTTCATATCCCATTATGGATAAGGGATGCGGTGAAAAACCTCCTGCAGCCATGGTGGTGAGCGAATTACAGACTGCGTCAAAAACAGGCATGCCCGTGTATGTAAGAAGGATAATTTCCAGCAAAGTCAACAGCACATAGACAAGCCAGAGTGCTTTTGCTGTGTGAGTGATTCGAGGGGTCACTTTTTCTTCGGTTGGTCCGGGTGCTTCAGCAAAAAACATCTGCCGGCCGGCGACTGCAAATTGCGGCAGAATTGCAACAAACAGAACGATAATTCCCATGCCGCCAAGCCACTGTGTCAGACTGCGCCAGAAAAAGAAATTTTTGGGGTAAAGTGAAAAGTCTGTGAGAATGGTGGCACCGGTGGTGGTGATACCGGAAACTGATTCAAAATATGCATCCAGCGGGTGCAGGTCGTAAAAGAGATAGGGGATAGCCCCCATGGCTGCAGTAACAACCCAGGCCAGGGAAACAATCAGCAGTCCTTCATCCCGTCTGATATTGTCAAAGTTCCGGGAAAATCCGCCATATCTCTGAAAGAGCAACCCAAGGGTTACAGAGGTCAGTGCTGCTGTAATAAATGGGATAATTGAACTGTATTCCTGTTCAAGGAGAGCAACAGCAATGGGTGTCACCATTATTACGCCAAAGGCCACCAGAATAATGCCCAGGGCATTGAGGATATTACTCAGCTTCATCAGACAAACAGAGCCTTAACAGCCTCGGCATCTTCTGCCATGGTGAAAATTTTTAACTGATCACCAGCCTGAAGAACAGTGTCCCCATGCGGGATAATCAGTTCCCGTCTGCGTTTAACCACACCGATTACTGCCTGTACTTCAAATTTTAAATCCATGACTTTTGTTTCAGTGAAATTGTCCGGCAGAACAAGTCGTAACACTTCACCCTGACCGCCTTCCACAAGGGCAAGTATATTCACATCACGTGCCTGCACGCGGTTAAGTAGTTCAGTGAGAGCAGAATTTCTTGGCGAGACAGCCACATCAATACCAACCCGTTCAAAGAGTTGTCCGGTTTTGGCATTACTTACTCTGGTGATAATTCGTTTGTGTTCTCCCAACTGCCTGACAAGCAGGGAACAGAGCAGGTTTTTCTCGTCATTGTTGGTCACGCAGACTGTCACATCAGCATCACCAATGGATTCTCCTTCAAGGAGTTCCAGGTCTGTGCCATCGCCATGGAGGATAATGCTTTTCTCTAGATTGTCGGCGAGAAAGTTGCAGCGGGCTTCATCGTGTTCAATGATTTTCACGCGAATTTTTGCCTGTTCGAGCTGCCTGGCCAGCATAAAGCCCACACTGCCACCTCCAATAAGGACAGCAGTTTTTATGTTTGTGGTGGATTGAAATATATCGGCAGCCAGGTTATCAAGGGCCTGGCCTGTTCCCATGAAAATTACTTTGTCATCCATCTGGATGACTGTCGAACCATTCGGTATGAAAAGATTGTGATCCCTGGTGATCCCAACAATCAGAACATCGGACGGGAAGGACGAGTCCATCACTCTGGTATCGCAGAGAGTGGAATTTTCCTTGATCCGGTATTCAAAAAGCTTTGCCCGGCCTTCTGCAAAATATTCAACATCAAGGGCATCAGGTACTGAAATTATACGAAAAATATCTTGAGTAAACAGCTGCTCGGGCCAGATAACTGTGTCGATGTCATACCTGGTCTGATAGCGATTTTGCCTGGGGGAGACAAGATTCCGATACAGTTCCATGGTACGGATAAAACAGATGGTCTCGATGTCTGCAATTTTTTTGGCGGTCCAGCAGGCAACAATGTTGGCTTCATCAAGCTTTCCGCAGGCGATGAAGAGTGAGCAGTTTTTTAGATCTGCCTGTTCCAGTGCATCAATATCAGCACCATTACCGTTAATAAAACTGATATCAAGGGCGTTAAACTTTTCGGGAAGTTTTTCCAGGCCATCAATGATGGTTATACTGTGCTCCTGATAGAGGCGCATGGCAACCATATAACCCAGTTCGGTGGTACCATAAATCAGGATATTCATACTGCAGGTTTCCTCAGAGCAGGGTGTGTCTGTTTGTATTTAACCATGGTCAGAATGTCTTTTTCCTAGATAAAATTGACAGGAAACAGGTTAAACAAGATCTCAAAAAAATAGAGAGTAATTATCAATACAGATAATTACTCTCTATTTTTGTTCCAGTATCACCCTACCTGAAAAACACTTTCAGGTAAAGAGGATTTAGTACATTTTAAGCCTGTAAACGGGGGCGGTTGGCCTGCTGGCGTCTTCTCTGTTCCAGCTGTTCTGCTTCCGAGCTAATAGATGGTTGTGTTTTTCCATTTTCATTTTGTTCGGAATTGGATCCATTAAGGTCTGATGGCTGAAAAAAGCAGTACCAGTCCTCTCTTTGAGCCTGCTTACTGTTTCTGTTGTATCTTCCCTGGCCAAAGCGTTCGACGGTAACAGAGAGCAGGTGAATGGCTCCGATAAGGCCTACAGTTGATCCGAATATTGTTAAAGGTTCCATTGCGTGACTCCTTATATGATTGAATTTGTATTTATAATCTTGAACAGCGGAGGTCAAAAACCGGTATGTGCGTATATTCCTGATCTGTTCTCGCTGCTTTTCCTTCAGGTTTGCTCAACACATAACGAACCCCGGCGTCATCTGCACTTACCTTGGCGATAATATCTTCAGGAGTACCAATCTCCATTATGTGCTCAACCTTGATTCCACGTGCCTGAGCAAGGCAGATGAATTTTTCTGCATTAGTTTTTGCCATATCCATAAACCGGTCACTTTCGCGCACCTTTCTGTCACCGGAAAATTGAAGGGGTTTGTTAGTTACATCAAGGGCAATGATATCACAGTCCAGACGCTGAGCCATTTTCATGGCGTAGTCAGTAACCTGCTGCATATATTCACCGTCCTGCACCATAAGTACTTTGGTGGGTGCATTTTTTTGATCCAGCATATGGGCAAGTGCCCCGGCAGCGTTAGATGGACAACCGGCAGCCATTGTGCCTATTCCAACAGATTGTTTTTTTACTTTTTCAACTTTTACTTCCTTGTTTTTTTTCATTCCCAAAGTGAACCAGTCAGTAAATCCCATTACATCCTCCTTGCTATATTAATTTCCTAAGAAAAATCATTCATTGTACGTCTGCTTGTTTCATTGCATTATGCGTGCCAAAGGTTGAAAAATTATTTATTACAATACAATCAATATGATGGCAGCAAGTTGCTGCTTCGTCATTTTGAGGGAAGTTGGAAAAGAAAAGCGCTTGTTGCACCTTGTA
This sequence comes from Desulfocapsa sulfexigens, assembly GCA_015662865.1. Lineage (GTDB taxonomy): Bacteria > Desulfobacterota > Desulfobulbia > Desulfobulbales > Desulfocapsaceae > Desulfocapsa > Desulfocapsa sulfexigens_B. Next base: position 9,807 of record DQTH01000140.1, on the reverse strand, counting down.
ACGATCTTTACAGATCAATTGCAACAATTGTCCAGCAGTGGGAGAAACGTATTTTTGTAATTGTCCAGTAATCTGGTGATTTTTATGGTATTTTTCTGGGTGTCCACTGTGCTGGTGGGAGAGGAATACTAGGTTGTTGCATGATGAAACCGTGTAACAGAATGCAACGTAATGGTTCTAACTATGTAAGGTTAATGCTTTTGTGGTGTTGCAGGATTTGAGAAGAGGGAGAGGCTTATGAATCTATCAAATGTGGAATCGCTTCATCAAGGGTATTGATATAGGCAAGCTCCAGATGGCTTGTCACATCTGAATCAAGGGAGGCAATATCTTCCCGGTTTTTTTCAGGCAGAACAGCTTTCACACAGCCGGTGCGTACTGCAGCGAGGAGTTTTTCACGAATGCCACCCACTGCCAGTACCTGTCCGGTCATTGTCATTTCACCGGTGATTGCAATGTTGCGGCGAACAGGACGTGCAGTAAGCAGGGAAATCAGGGCAACGCCTATGGCAACACCTGCTGAAGGTCCATCTTTTGATACAGCGCCGGCTGGCAGATGAATATGAATATCTGAATGGTTATAGAAATCAGAGGCGATCCCCAATAGCTCTGCATTGCTCCTGATATAGGAAAGAGCTGTCTGGGCAGATTCCCTGAGCACTTCCCCCAATGAACCGGTGAGGATCAGATTTGTGTTGCCGGGCATGGAAAGGGCCTCGATGAACATTATTTCTCCACCAAAGCGGGTCCAGACCAAAGCTGTCACAACTCCAACTTTATTGTCACCCTCAGCTGCTTCCTGGCGATATTTCCGGGGGCCGAGCATTGGAGTTATGTCGTTTTTATCGATAACAGCCAAGGGGTCATTGATGTCATTCTGCAGTACCAGCAAGGCAAGCTTACGACAGATGGTCTCAATTTCCCGGTTAAGACCCCGCACACCGGACTCCCTGGTATAGTCGGTAATCAGTTTGCCAAGGGCAGCATCAGTGATTTCCGGTTTGAAATCAGTTAATCCATGGGCAATAAGCTGTTTGGGAAGAAGATGTTTTCGTGCAATGACCAGTTTTTCCTGGAATGAATAACTGGAGAAGTTTATTACTTCCAGCCGATCGAGCAAAGGGCCGGGGAGTTTTTCAATATCATTGGCAGTGGCTATGAATAACACTCCTGAAAGATCAAAAGGGATATCCATATAATGATCGATAAAGTTACTGTTCTGTTCAGGATCCAGAACTTCAAGAAGGACTGAAGCCGGATCACCTCTGAAATCCTGTCCGATTTTATCTATTTCATCAAGCATAAAGCAGGGATTGGTTACACCTGACCGTTTGATTTCACTTATTATACGTCCTGTCATGGCACCGACATAGGTCCTGCGATGCCCGCGGATTTCAGCTTCATCCCGTAATCCTGCCATGGACAAACGAATAAATTTTCGGCCAAGGGATGTGGCAACAGACTGGCCAATGGATGTTTTCCCTGTGCCTGGAGGCCCGTAAAAACAGAGCACCGGCCCCTGACTGATCTGCAGTCGTTTTTGGGTTTTGAGAATGTCATCAACTGTTTTTTTCAGTTTGTCCAGTTGAACTGGCTTTGGCAGATAATGGGTTGCCCCCTTACGCAGAGCATCCACTGCATTTGATACAGTTGCATAGCCGGTGACCATTATGACACTGGTTTCCGGAGATATTTTTGCAACCTTGTCAATGAGAGTAAGCCCATCCATCTTGTCCATTTTAAGGTCGGTGATCATGATGTCAAAATGATTACCGGCTTCAATCTGCTGCAGTGCTTCGATCCCGTTTGCTGCAACCTGCACACTGTGCCCGGATCCTTCGAAATAAAGGCACATGTTGGTCCGGGCAATTTCTTCATCATCAACGATCAGCAGCCTTGATTGCTGCTAATTTTTCAGCGTTTTAGTGGCGAGAAATTCAAGGACACGTTCTTTTACTGAATCCAGCCCGTAATGATGGGAAGTAAGAATGGAAGCAGCTCGTTTGAGATCAAGATTATCTTTTGTTTCTTTGAACCAGGGCAGCGTCAGCAGTAACTCTATATAATTTATGCCAATGGAAAACTCGGCGGCGACCGGATCGGTTTTTTCCAGACGATCGAGTTCCGTGGTTATCTGTCTGGCCACATATGGTGGCAGATCTGTGTTTCCGGCTCTCTCTTTCAGCTCACCAACCTGGCGGGAACTGATTGTTTCTGTGGGACTTGAGGAGGGCGCTTCAGTCTGGCTTTTAGAGAAAAAACTCATATCTGTTAATGGCAGTCATAAGGCTGAATAAGTATTTCAGCGGGAATACTGAGATACTTATGAAGATTACGGATCATCCGTAGGGTCAGCGGTTTCTTTCGTTTCAATACGGAACACACATTTCCGGAACTTCCTATGTAAATTTTCAGATCTTTATTGCGAAGACCACGCTCGGCCATGATTTTTTTCAGGTAATCAATGGGGTCAGGCAAGTCTTTTTCCTGTATGGGCTCTACTGACCGGGCAACCGAGCTCACCACATCATTAAAAGAATCTTCCAGCCCAAGGCTGCTGATATCCACCTGTTCCATAATTTCAACCGGTATACTGTAATCCATAATCTACCTCATTAAAATAAACGACTGTTAATAAAGATATGAGCATAAATACTAGCTGCATATCCAAGAGCCACAATAGGAGTCCATTTCAGATGGGCTCCAAAAGTGTATGTTCCTCTGGCTGTTCCCATTAAGGCAACTCCTGCAGCTGAACCAATGGAAAGCAGACTCCCGCCAACACCTGCCGTCAGAGTGACAAGCAGCCACTGGCCAAGAGGCATCGACGGATCCATGGTGAGTACGGCAAACATGACAGGTATGTTGTCAACAATGGCCGAGAGAATTCCAACCAGTATATTTGCATACGTTGCACCCAGTCCGACATACATCTGATGCGATACAAGCGCCAGATAACCAAACTGGGAAAGACCGCCAACACAGAGAATGACTCCGTAAAAGAAAAGAAGCGTGTCCCATTCAGCATGGGCCACACGGGTGAAAATATCAAAAGGATCCTGGATACCAGCTCCAATTCCCAGAGGTTTGTCATATTCAAGGGAACGTTTCTCTTTCATTTTTATATAGTAAGAAAAGAAACCGAGATAGGACAGACCCAGCATCATGCCTGCTGCCGGGGGCAGATCAAGAAAGTTATGGAAAGAAACTGCTGTCACAATGGTCATGAGGAAAAGAACAATGATCCGTTTTGCCCCAAATTTCATGGAGACTGTTTCATCCATGGCCTCAGGAACCTCTTTTGATACGAAAAAGCTCATGATGGTTGCAGGAATAATCCAGTTGAGCAGAGCCGGAATAAAGAGGAGAAAAAACTGGCCAAAAGCTGCCTGTCCTTTTTGCCATACCATAAGTGTGGTAATGTCTCCAAAAGGGGAAAAGGCCCCACCGGCATTGGCACCTACAACAATGTTAATGCAGGCTATGGCAATAAATTTTTTATTATCTTTAGCCACTGCCATGACCACTGCACCCATGAGAAGAGCAGTGGTCAGGTTATCGGCAATGGGAGAAATGATAAAGGCAAGCAGTCCGGTTATCCAGAACACAATGCGCAGTGAAAATCCTCTGGAAACAAGCCAGGAGCGAAGAGCCTGAAAGACATTACGTTCATCCATGGAGTTGATGTAGGTCATGGCGGACAGCAGAAACAGCATCAATTCAGCATATTCTGTGATGTTGTGAATGATGGCATTGTGCCCCTCTTCAGCAGGAATACCCATCTGTTTATAGGTTATGGCAAGGAGTATCCATATGAATCCTGCAGCCATCATTACCGGCTTGCTTTTTCGCAGGTGGGTCTGCTCTTCAAAGATTACGAGTATGTATGCCATCACAAAAAGAGCAAGTGATGCATAGCCAAACGCTGTTGTGGTCAGGCTGACTGCTGCCTCTCCGCCGCCATGGCCGGAGGCCAGGGCCTGACCACAACTGCCAAGCAGGGCGATGCAGAGTGTTAGAAAAATTTTCATAGCTGTTTTCCTTATAGCATTGTGAATATGTAGATGTCTTATCACCTGGAAGAAACTTCTATAGACCGTAAAATACGGAAATAGCGGCCATCATCACCACAAGATAAAGGACGGTCATTCCAGCGCCTGCCCGGAAGTAATCTTTTGTTTTGTACCCGCCCGGACGCATGATCAGGGCATTGACCTGATGGGTGGGCAGAACAAAAGTATTGGAGCAGGCAACTGCCACAACAAGGGCAGCAATACGTGGATCAGCCCCGGCAGTACCAGCCATGTTCATGGCCAGTGGCACCATCAAAACCGTGGCACCCACATTGGAGGCAACAAGGGTGAAAAAAGAGGTGAGGATTCCGATAACAGTCAGGAGGATTAAAGGTGAAACCGCTCCCAGCCCTCCCATAATGGTTTCTGCAATGAGCTTTGCCGCCCCTGTTTTTTCAAAGGCAATGCCAAGCGGGATCAGTCCGCCAAGAAGGAAAACAGTCATCCAGTCAACAGATTCGTAAGCTTCGTCAATCGATAGGACTTTAGTTAGTACCATGAACATGGCACCGGCAAGCAGAGCGATGGAGAGCTGGACATGAAAACCAAGGATCATTCCAAGGGCCAGTACCAGTCCGCCGACCGCAAACTTGACTTTATCAGTACGGACAATCTCGCCCTGTACTTCTTCTGTGAATGCCAGCCCTGTTCTGTCCCTGTCTTTCAGATAATGAAATTTTTCCCATGGTCCCTGTAAAAGCAAGGCATCACCTGCCTGTAATGTCATCTGGGAAACAGCGCCGACATAGGTTTTGTTGTTTCGCTCAACTGCAAGTGGGATAACATCATTTTTCTTCCGGAAGGAAACAGAGCGTAGAGTGTTGTCAACCAGTTCAGATCTTGGAGTAATAATAACTTCCATGATCCCTGCATTATTGGGTGAAAGACTTTCTGCAAATATTTCCAGGTCTTCCTTGATCTGCCAGCCAAAAGACTGGGCCATTTTTACTACCAGATCAGTTGGTCCTTCCACAGCAATGGTATCTCCGGGTCCGATGAAATCGGCATAATCCGGGGAGGTGATGGTTGTGCCGCCTTTGGTTGCGATACCAAGGATTGTTGTGAAAAATATTGGTCTTATTTCAAGGTCTTCCAGTGTCTGTGGGCCATCAAAGGAGTCGGATACCTGGATCTCGAAAAGATTTCCAATATCATGGTAAGTGGATTCCAGAGCCCGGGACATTGGGCCGCTTCCTGAATCCTCTCCCTGGCCGGTAGGAAGAATGAAACGACCGAAGAATACGAAATACACAAGAGCTGCAATAATCAGGGCCACCCCAACCGGTGTTACCGCAAAGAGCCCAAAGGGTTCAATGTTCGGATCAGAGATTTTCATCACATCGTTAAGAAGGATGAGCGGGCTTGAACCAATGAGGGTGATACAGCCGCCAATGATTGCGCAGAATCCCATGGGCATGAGAATTCTCGATACCGGGATATTAGTCTGTTTGCAGATACGTTTGGCTGCCGGAAGAAAAAGGGCTGCTGCACCGATATTCTGCATGAAACTTGAAATAAAGGCAACGGTACCCGAGATCAGAATCATGATCCTGCTTTCACTTTTTCCGGCAAATTTAAGAAGAACTCTGGCAAGAGAGTTCATGGCTCCCGTCCTGTCCAGGCCGGCACCGATGATGATTACTGCAATGATAGAAACAACAGCATTACTTGAAAGCCCGCTGATCGCCTCTTGTGGTGTTACAAGACCAAGCAGCGGCAGAATTATCATCATGATGATGCCAACAACATCAACGCGCACCCATTCGAAAATAAAAAGTAGTATTGCCAGAACCAGAACGGCCATGACAAGAATTATCGGTAAAGTCATTGTATGTGTTTCCCTGTTTAAGCTATGATTTATTTGAAAGTCGCTGTTAGAGGACGGCGGTCACCGTCCGGGAATGAGCAACTTTCATATTTTATTATGGCTGCAACATTTGGTTCAGCCATGCTGATTAATTCAAAGAAAAGTAGTTTGGAGAAACAGAAGAACTGTTTGCCTAAGAAGAGAGAGGGGGACCTGTTGCGTAGTGAAACCCCGGTCTGGCCGCAGGATGGATCCGTTCACCCCTGTACAATTTTACGGTTATTTCTGTCATATTCTTATCCCCTAAAGCCTGAAGATTGTGTTTCAGATCTGAGGCTGAATTTTCAATCTTTAATTAATTAACTTAATAGTGAGTTTCCGTGAGTTGTTGTGCAACCAGTATGCCGTTTTTTTCTTAAATAGGGTGCTTTTATTGATGTGGCTTTTTGCAACACTTGAAATTTTCATGAACAGAGGAGAATTTGTCGGCAATATACCGCTGTTGCAGGATGTAACAGTATACCACATTATGGGAGAAAATTCTTAGAGGTTTTTTTTAAGTGAAAAAAGTATTTAAAAAGAAGAATAATCACTGCTCAGGAAGGGAAAGTGTTGCGAAAAGCAACGTTGCATGTTGCAACACTGTTTCAGTTATGCAACTTTTTTTGCTGTGGACTGTGTGAGGGAGTAAACTTCTGGCAAAATGCTTTGCAATCCTGTTGATGCGTTGGGTTGCAGGATAGTATTTTTTTGAATTAGCACTGTTTGGCCCTAAACTTGCTTTACATGGGCACAATAAGTATTACGGCTATAATATGTTGTTGAAACTTTTTTTAAGACTAAAACTGGTCCGAAACAGGAAATTTTATAATGATTGCTTTAAATTTGCGGGAGAAGATGATCGGTTGCTTCTGCCTGCATTTTCTCTTTTATATCGTTGTCGGGGTGACTCTTCTTAAAGATTTCGACCTGTTTCATGACGATGTGACGCTACTGATGCACGCCGGTAATCTCAGTAACATCTGTCTGGAGATTCGGCGATATGAGAAAAATTTTATCATACGCCACCATGATGAGGATTTTGATAAAGTCATTGGATATATAGATGAAGCTTTGAAAACAGTTCCCCAGGTAATTGATGACCTTAAGATAATGCCGCATCCCCGGCATCTGCAGGATCTTACCGGTGCACTGCAGGCCTATAAGAAAAAATTCAAGGATACAAAAAAGAGCTGCACGGCTGACATTGGAGTTGGTGGCTGTCCTGGTCAAAACGAGGTTCGGGAGCTTGGCCAGAAGCTTGTAAGCATCACAGGAGATCTTGTTCAGTTTGAACAGGGAAAAATGGCAGAGTTTATCGAAACATTCAGAAGCCAGCTTGGAAAGGCCATTATTTTTCTCGTTTTTCTCTCACTTTTTACTATTACCCTATTGTATACCGCCATTATTAAGCCATTGAAAATGGTCGAAAACGCTGCAATTGACATTGCAGCCGGTACCTTTTCCGAACTGCCTGTTGATGAAAAAAAAGGTGAAATACGAAGTATTCTTCGGGCATTCAACAGGATGGTCAAGGAACTTGAGGAGCAACAGGAGCAACTTTTCCAGGCTAAAAAGCTTTCATCAATCGGTACTCTTGCCTCAGAGACTGCCCATCAGATAAATAATCCGCTTAATAATATTGCAACATCATGCCAGCTTGCCCTTAGCGAAGCTGATAAGGACCACAACCCCATGGTTGTCCGAATGCTCGAAACAATTAATCAGGAAACAGAGCGGGCAGGGGAGATAGTTCGTGGATTACTGGAATTTTCCAGAGCACAGACCTTCTCACTCCAGGCCTATCCACTCCATAAAGTTGTAAGTAGAGTACAGCAGCTTGTTTCCAGTGAAGTTCCGGCAGGTATTACTTTGGAAGTTGATATTCCCCAGGATATCATCCTCCGCATTGATGTTCAGAAAACGGTTGAAGCGTTACTGAACCTTTGTATCAATGCTATTCAGGCTATTTCTGAACCTCCGGGAAGAATCTCAATTAAGGCAGATAAAGATGGCTCTGGAAATAATGCTGTTATAACAGTCAGCGATACAGGTGCAGGAATTGAAAAAGAAAATCTGCAGAAAATATTTGACCCGTTTTTTACCACTAAGAATGCTGAAAACGGCACAGGACTGGGGCTTGCTGTTGTGTATGGAATTATTAAAAAGCAGCATGGTACAACCCGTGTGGATTCGGAAAAAGGTAAGGGGACCCGGTTTACGATCACCCTGCCGCTGAGTCATGAGAAGGAAGAAACAGAACCTTTGATCGAGAGTTAGGGGGATTCCATGATTAATTTTTTTATTGGCGGTGTGTTTGTTGTAAGGAATAAATACTTCACGTCATTTTTCAGGAACATCAGGAACAACAATGTCTGACAAGGGTACGATTTCAATTTTACTGGTTGACGACGAGGTTATTAACCTCCAGAATGTCGGTCATTTTCTGGAGCAACAGGATTTTCAGGTTACAACTGCTGCCAGCGGCAATGAAGCCTTGAGTCTGCTGAATGAAGCTCCTTTTGACTTGGTCATCACAGATTTGAAAATGGGTGATATAGATGGTGTTCAGGTGATGAAAACAGCCAAGGAACTCCATCCCCAGATTGAAGTTATTATTGTTACAGGATATGCAACGGTTAATTCTGCGGTGGATGCAATGGCACAGGGGGCATTCTATTATCTCCCCAAACCGATCAAACTCAAGGAACTGCATGCACTGGTTTTGCGGGCCACCGAAAAAATGATGCTCAGACGGGAAATAAGTCGCCTAAAACAACGTATCAAGGCGCAGCAGGGCACAACCCAGTTTATTGGCCAGAATCCTGAAATTCTCAAACTCAAGGACTCCATTGCTCATTTTGCCCAGCTCGACTGTAATATTCTGATCACCGGAGAAACCGGTACAGGCAAAGAGCTGGTTGCCAGAACCATTTATGAGTTAAGCCCAAGGGCCGATAAACGTTTTCTGCCCATTAACTGTGGAGCAATGACAGAGGACCTGATGATCAATGAACTGTTTGGTCATGAAAAGGATGCCTACACAGATGCGGGTGCACTGCGACCCGGTCTTCTCGAATCTGCCAGTGGCGGAGTAGTTCTCTTTGATGAAATAGGTGAAATGCCTCTGACTATGCAGGTGAAACTGCTTCGTGTTCTGCAGGAAAAAAAGATCATCAGGGTTGGCGGAACTACGGAGATACCAATTGATGTTCGTCTGCTGGCTGCAACCAATCGGGACCTGAAGGAAGATGTGGAAAAGGGTACTTTTCGTCAGGATCTGTATTACCGTCTCAATGTGGTCAATCTCCATATTCCTCCACTTCGTGACAGGATAGATGACGTACCGCTTCTGGTGAATTATTTTCTGGCAAAATTTTCTTTACCCGGCGGAGGAATAAAAAATATGTCCAGGGAGGCTTTACATCGTCTGGAAAGTTATGATTTTCCCGGGAATGCCAGAGAGCTGGAAAATATTATTGAGCGCTCTCTTGCTCTTTGTGACGGGGCTGAAGTACAACTTCACCATCTTCCGCCAGATCTTAATAACAGTCCGCAACGCACCATTCCAAATGTACAGACAGCCAATCCACGCAAAAGTCTTGAAGAAAATCAGCGTGAATATATTCTTTCAGTATTGAAAAGCGTAGGTGGTAATAAGACCAAAGCTGCAAAAATCATCGGCATCGACAGAGTTTCGTTATGGAGAAAATTGAAGAAATATGAAAAGGAAGGAATAGATATTTCCTGACAGTTCGCTCCTGCAAGAGATCGAACTTTTCTTTCTTCTTTTCCCGTTAGTATCTTAATTATTATTTTCGTGTTTTTTATGGCAAGATATTTCTACAATGCCTGTGCAGCAAGGTTTGGGATAATAACCATTTCTTT
>DQTH01000252.1 GCA_015662865.1 Desulfocapsa sulfexigens | reverse complement strand
CGTTTACTATGGCAACATTCTGGAGCGATTTATGCCAATTTTGCTGCACGAGTGCCCAAGTTGAGTAACTTGCACTCATAACGGGAGTGGCTGGCTGGAATACAGGCTTTACTTCAAATCTCAGCCCGGAAGCGGTCAATGATCTCAGTAGCAAAATTAAACAGTTCAACGAGTTGTTTGTCGATGTTCATGAAGGTGAAGAAATCATCCTTGACTATAAACCGGACAGCGGCACCACAGTTACCATTGCCGGAAACATCAAAGGGACTGTTGAAGGGGCTGACTTCAATCGAGCTCTTCTTTCCATCTGGCTGGGAAAAGAGCCTGTGGGAGAAGATTTGCGTGATGCTCTGCTCGGAAAAAAATGAAAAGATAATTGTCTTGACCGGCTGAATATTTGATGCTACTTTTTATCTCTGTTTCAGATGCATAATACGCATTGCTTAAAAGGGAACCCGGTGTAATTCCGGGACGGGCCCGCCGCTGTAACCGGGAACTGCTGCCACATAATGTCACTGTCTGTTGATTAAAAGATGGGAAGGCGTGGCAAAAGAATGATCCGGAAGTCAGAAGACCTGTCTGAATCATAACCATCTTACTCCGGCCGAGGAGATGGTATCGGCTTCTGGGAAACTCAGGGACATCCCGGATCAATTTGTCTTGATCCGGTTTTTTTATGCCCGGGTCCCAAAAAAAGGAGCAGTATCCATGAAGCACTACCGCGCAGTAATTCTCACACTTTTTATCACCTTCTTCCTTGTTACACCCCTACATGCTGGTAAACACTACCAAAATGAGCCGGTCGGAATTGTCCTGGCCATGTTCGGCACCACGGTTGAGCCTGCTCTGCAAAGTCTGCTCAACATAGAGCAGGCTGTAAAAAAAGCATATCCGGATACACAGGTTCGGATGGCATTTACCTCAAACATTATTCGAGGTATCTGGAGGGAAAGGTATTTTGATGCCGATTATCGTAAGGAACACCCGGCAATTCCAGAGGAAATTCTGACCATTCAAGGACCATTGGCGACCATTGCCAATCTTCAGGATCAGGGAATTGATACCATCATCGTTCAATCCACACATATTGCACCGGCTGAAGAATATCTCGATCTTGTCTCTTATGTGAATGCTCTGGCGTCCATCAAAACCATCAAAAGCAGGCATAATCCCTTCCGGACACTGGTAACGGGACGTCCGGCGTTGGGAACGTTCGGTATCACCCACGCCTATGCGGATGATGTCAAAGAGGCAGCTGGGGCACTGGCTGCTGATGCGGCTCTTGCCAGAAAAGAAAATGCGGCGCTTGTCTACATGGGACATGGCAACGATCATTTTCCGTCAAGTGGGCCTTATCTTGAATTTGCCGCCCGGATGCGTGAAATGTATCCCGATGTTCTGACCCTCATTGGTACAGTGGAAGGTTATCCCAACCTGAACGACGTCATCAGCCGTTTAAAGGAAAAAAAGGTGACAAAAGTATTATTGAAACCTTTCATGGTGGTCGCTGGTGATCATGCTGTAAACGACATGGCGGGTGCTGAGGACGATTCCTGGCTTTCAATTCTCAGCAAAGAGGGTTTCGAGGTAAAAACTGTAACCAAAGGGCTTGGGGAATCACCCGAATTTGTTCAGATATATGTTTCCCGAGTTGCAGAAACTGCAGCAGCTTCCGGCATAACCCTCCGGTAAACTCACTCGCACGCACACCATTCCCTGTTCAGTAGTTCCTGAACATTATTGAGCAGGGAGCTCTTCTTTGGTCCGCTCTATTACCAGAAGTGTCATATCATCTGCAGCATCTGCCTGGCGACCAAAGCGTTTCATCTCCCCGATAATATTTTCAACTCCTGTCTTTAGCGGAAGAGTGGAGCTGGCTGCCATTGAATCAATAAGACGTTTCTGCCCATACAATTCATCTTCCCCATCATTATACTCAGTAAGTCCATCGGTATAAAAATAAATTCTGTCACCACTGTTCAGACGTCCCTCTCCTTCATGCCAAATACCATCCATACCTGCCGGTGGTCCGCCTTTATCAAGAAAAGTGACAGCTCCCTCCTGGGTCACATGTGCCGGTGACGGATGGCCTGCGCAGCAATAGTGGAAGGTATGGTTTTTGGTATTATAAATCAGGTAAGCAATGGTAATATAAAGATTGAATCGGATGAGCGGAAACTCTCTGTCCAGTTCCCGGATTATTTCCACTGGAGTGTGAATACCTTTTTCTCCAGCTCCGGCTTCTGTTTTTCCTGTATCCCTCTGGTGACACCCACTGATTGCCTGAGTTACCAAGGCTGTCATCATCGCTGCGGAAAACCCATGCCCGGACACATCAAGAATATAAACCGCCAGATGTCTGTCATCCAGGCGCTGAATATTATAAATATCCCCCCCCACATGTTCACACGGCTGAAAATAGGAAGCAAAACAAAGATTTTTACAATCAGGAATCTGTTTTGGAAGCAGATTTCGCTGGAGTTCGGCAGCTGCACGCATGCCCTGCTGGAGTTGTTGCTGGCTGGCAAGTAACTCTCTGTTTGCCTGCTTTAAAAAACGGGTCAGACTGTTAATCCTCAGATGAGTGCGGATCCGGACAAGCAGTTCGCCATTATTAACCGGCTTGGTTAGATAGTCCACCGCACCCAGGTCAAAAGCCTGCATTTTCAATTCCGTTGATTCATATGCTGTGAGCATGATCACTGGAATATCACGCAACAAATCATCGTCTCTTACTATCCGACACAACTCAAACCCATCCATACCAGGCATGGACAGATCGAGCAGCACCAGATCAGGAAAGTATTTTCGACAGCTCTCAAGTCCTGACTGACCATCAGCAGCCTGAAGAACATGGAACCCCTTATCTTCAAGGTAAAGCCGGATTGCCATCCTCACAGCTTCTTCATCATCTATAACAAGAATAGTTTCCCGATGTTCAGTGGATGGTATCATTTAATTTCAGGACAGGTATTTAACCAGAGTCAATACATTCTTATCCCCTGCCCGTCTGTAATTCACCTCATCCATCACCTCACAGATAATAGAGATCCCTCTACTGTCGGATGGTAATGATTGTATGGTGGTAGTACAAATATCCCCCAGACCATTATTTTTAAGATAATTTACATACTTTCCATAATCGACAAACGTACAGATTACCTTTTCGTCAGTGGCGGCAAACTTCATGGTCAGGTGGGATTTTTTTTCTTCCTGACAGGAATGCTTTACAATATTATGCGCTGCTTCAATGATCGCGAGTTCAAGTTTATAAGCTTCGATTTTATCAAAACCAAGATTTGCAAAAAGAGTATTTACAGAAAGGCCGAGCAACCGGGTATCCTTGAATTTTGCCGGTATACGGAAGATAATTGATGAACCTGAAGAAATTTCTCTGCTTGTGGCTGGCATCTAAAAAAATGTCACAATGAATAAGTGCTATATATAAAAAAGCATTGCCGGAAGACAGTTTCGGTCATGCAAATAAATTATTTTCACACTCTGTTGTGGCTGGCAAATCCGGACCAGCCATAATGAACAATCTATTATTGTATCCCCATCATCACCGAACCGGTGAGTTGGAGTAAAAACGATTTCGTCTTTTCCAGGGGATCAATAAACTCAAGTCCGTATTTTCCTTCCCGGCAGTTACGGACAACAGCCTGTTCCCTAAATTTAAAATTTGCGCCGATACGTCCCTCCAGGATAACTTTTTCACCGATGGATAACTTGGAAGGTGAAACTATGAGTACTCCACCCGGTGAGATATCAATAACTACTGTCATCAAGCGTTTTCCGGTCTTTTTGTTAATACACTTGAGGATGATATCTTCATTCAAAATATACTTATGATCAATTCGCCTGTACCTTCTTCTGTCGGTAAAGGTCTTCTCTGCTGCAGCTTCATCATCTCCCTCCATACTGAGAGACGACAACAGAGCGTCATCAAAGCCCTTTGGTTTGGGGGGAGCCAAAGGAGGAGGTGGAGGAGCCGCTTGTTTCTTTTTTTCTAAAGCCAGTCGTTTAAAGGCTTCCTTGCGATCTGCTGCCCGAATAAAGACCTTTTCCAGGCGTGTTATCTGGAGTAAACTGAGAACCATTTCATTGACTCCGCAGAGAACCAGCTTTCCCCGTCCATTTATTTCCTTGAGGCAACGAACTATAGCTCCAAGGCCACTGGAATCGACAAATTCAACGCTTGACAGATCAAGAATTATATCCAGATGACCTTTCTGAATATGGTACCGCATGAATTTGACAAATTCCTGGGCAAAAGACGCATCAAAACGATTTCCCTGACAGGTCACAACAAATATCTTGTTAATTATTTCTGTCTTTATTTTCATTGATTCAGATCAAACCCATTAGCAATTTCGCATAGTTCCCCAAAATTGTAATACTAGCAGAAAAAATATTACAGTACAAGTCGAATCAGATGCTCTGAAATACGCTCATGGAAGGGAAAGAACCGCAACGGGAAGGAAAAATACAGAACGGAAATAATCAGCTTGAATGCTCCGTCAATTTATCAGGCAACAAGAGCATATACCTGATGCCTGGATTTCCAGATTGTTACCTTGTGAGCAGCAAACTCAAGGGTATAGTTTCTATTTTTATGCATAAAAAATTCAGCCTCTTTTTCAGGAAAAATAAAAACTGAAATCCGTTTACCGTTGTGTACATAGGTCAAATGTGCAGCTTCACAATCCCCCGAGAGTACATTTACTCACGGCAATGAGTTCGCTATCTGGTAAGGGCAGGGACGGGGCAATAATGGCAAGACCAATATTCTCCAGGCCCCAGGCAGCAAGGTCTGCAGGGATCCCTTTGCTGCAGTTACGGCCGAGATGGCTCTCATGGTCTGTAATGGCAAGCTGCCCGACATCATCCATACTGGCAAAACCACTGCCGCCAGGAAAGAAAATTTCAGCAGTTGTTTGGCCCGTGAGAGCTGGGACATTACTGTTCCCAGCGGCATATCCAGAGTTTCAGCTATCTCCCTGTAGCTCATGTCGTCCATGTAATAGAGCAGGGTCGGAGTTTGATAATTCTCAGGCAACTCCGATAAACAACGACGTACTGTTGCCGCAGTTTCATCCTTTTCAAGCTTTAGACTGTGATCAGAAGCAATATAACTCTCCAAAAGAGGTATACAGGACATACCCTCAACTGCCACTGAACGATTCCGATTCTGCTGTATTTCTTTCAGGTAAATCCTTCTTAAAATTGTTAGCAGCCAGGCCTTGCACTTTGTCTCATCTTTCAACTGATGCCGACTTTTAAAAGCTGTGTACATAGCCTCCTGGAGAATATCTTCAGCATCACTAGTGTCCGGTTATTAGTTGAATAATTTAAGCTGTTTACTGACAGGGGCTACGTCGTCCGTGTTGCCTCGCTCTGTAATTAGCTGATAAATCGAATCTTTTTCGAATATGGTCACACTTGAAATCTGTAGAATTGTGTAGAGGCTTTCTTGG
>DQTH01000273.1 GCA_015662865.1 Desulfocapsa sulfexigens | reverse complement strand
TAGTCGATCCTGAAAAATCCGTATTTTGAGCTGTAAACTCAGCTCATTCCAACTGCATAGTTTTGCGTCTGGAGACTCCCAGACACCCGACGAATCAAAAACAGCAGAAAAAGAAACATCCTCTCCCTCAATTTTCTGAGGATGATACGAATATTATGTCCTGCTCCACAGAGAAGTGCGTTTAGCTTGTCTCCCAAACTGCCTTGCAACCAGTTTCGATCCAATTTACCATCACTTTTCATATGACCGATCACTGGCTCTACAGCACTTCGACGTTTTAATTCTTTCTTGATCGTAGGAGTAATCCCTCGTCTCTGGCCAGATATGAATACTTTTGTTTCTGTTACACCATGGCCACGGTAGCCACGATCAACGTAACAGCGTTCGGCTGTTACGCCGGTTAAATGCTTTGTTTGATTAAGAGCAGCTTGCAGGGTATGTCCATCAAATGGATTTCCGGCCAAAGCCTGCATACCAATTATAAAATTATCACGATTAGTCGTGGTTACACTGACTTTAACGCCAAACTCATACCTCTTATGAACCTTGCCTTTGGCAATACATTCAACCTCAGGAGCATGCAGACTGTACAGTTTGTTTTTGCTCTTTTTAGTTTGTTCCAACAGCTGCTCCGTCAAAAGAAGTTCATCACTGAAGGCGTCGTGCAAGTCAGGATCCGGCAAGATCTTGCGAAGAATATCCCGGTAAACCCGACCAAGGTATGTCCGTAACTTCTTCGTCTGTTTCCTTGCCCTTTTAAATTGACGGGCATGGGAATATGCTCCTGCTTTTCTTAATGCCCTTGGGCCTAACCGTACATATGTCTGGCGTAACTTTATTCCACACTTCTTGGCCAGGGACACGAGTCGCTCACGACTTCGGTTGTAAGACCGGTTATCTGTAGGATACCGGATGGCCTTGGGCTGAACCGTTGTGTCTACGGTCACTCTTTTAAAACTCGATCTCTTTACTGCTTTGCTGCGCAGCCCTGCCTGTATACTTTCTGCAAGGATTAATTCACAACCTTTTTCACCAATACGTTTACGCCACCTGGTCATGGATGACGGATCTATTGGCAATTGATGTTGAAAATACGTCTCTCCACAAAAGTATTGCCAGTAAGGATTTTCTACCCAGCCATTCACTACGGCTTCATCAGATAAACCAAAAGCATGCTGCAAGTAACTCAAACCAACCATCAACCGGATAGGAGCACCGGGCTGCCCACAATTTCCCTTGTAAAATCCAGTAAATTCTTTTTCAAAAAACTCCCAATCGATCAGTCCGGCAAGACGAAAAAGTTCATGCTTCCGATCAAGGATATTTTCGAGTCGTTCCCTGAAAAGCTCTATGCGGTTGTCCTTCTTTTTACGTTTAGGCTGCATTTAAAATCACCAGAAAATGTATGGATTTTGATATATTCTTGCAATTTCTGTGATTTATTTTACTATTTTTCTCTTATTTTATCAAATGGTTACTTGTTCTTCAGGGTCGACTAATTATCATGCCTTTTCAACAAATCACCAAACACCGTGTGAATCTGGCTGAATTTCATACATAGCCAGAATAAAAAAACCCGACCTGCTTTAAAAGCAGATCGGGTTTTTTTACACCTGAATTCGTGAGCGTGCGCTGGTGATGTAGCTCGGTCATTATGAACGCTGTGATAATAGTGGCTATATCAAGGTGTTCATAATGATCGCGATACATTGCCGGTACACGCCCCGCAAAGCGGCGGGTGATTTTTTCGGATATGAAATAATTCCTTGCTTGTTGCGTAAAATCAATAAATTGGAATTGAAAAAATCACATAGCCGTTCCGGATTCAGGATACATATAATTAATTTGCCACCTCAGAATCCCCAGAGCAGGCTCCTTTTAATCCATCCTGTGAGTCCAGACTGATGCTTGACTTTCGCCCACCCTTTTTTCTGCTCCAGTGTCTCAAAAACAACACCATAATAGGCTTTGCCAACCACTTTATACTTTGTTCCCGGGCCTTTTCTGATATTAATTTTCTTTTTCTTTCCTTTGCCCACTTTAACGATCATGTGAGGTGTCGATGACAGATACTGTTTAAAAATCCAGCCGGTGTCATTTTCAAAATCTTTTACTTTTATCCAGCTTCCTTTCCGGTTGAGAATTTTCAGGGGAAAGCCGGATCCATATTCCCATTTTGATGAATATTTTGTTCCCGGGCCTGAACGCAGCTGTACTTTCTCTCCATTAATAGAGCTCATTTTTGCATAAGCGGAACCAACTAAAATATAAAACAGAAGAAAGACCGATATGGTAATTTTTAGTTTTGTTGAAGAAGTCTGCATCGTAACTGCCCTTGAAGTATGAATGAAATGTTAAAATTCTTGATCCGTAAAATAGCCGAAATAAGTTTCCATTTCCAGAATATTATTCCGCCTTTCAGGTATGACTTTCCTAAGATGCTATCCGGCTCTTTTTCGGTATTCTTTGATTTGCTGTAAGTGAAAGGTTACCACAGGTAAGATCTATTGCTCCATACTGGCAGGCATCTTTCATACACCGCATGCACATTATGCACTCCTTGCTGCCAACTGATTCATTGAATTGAATCCCCATGGGACATACATTGGCGCAAGCTCCGCATTCTGTACATTTTGATTCTATCAGTTCCAGTTTGAATAGGGAAAATTTATTAAACAAACCATAAAAAGCTCCCAATGGGCATGTGGTTTTGCAGAAAGGTCTTGATGTGGAAACGCTCCACACCAGGAAAACTATCATCCAGAAAAGTTTATTGTAGAACAGATAACCAAGTGTTGCCCGTAAATCCGGTTGTAACAGCAACATTGGTATTCCTGCTTCAAGGGTTCCTGCCGGGCAGACATATTTGCAGAACCATGGCTTCCCCATTCCCCAATCATTGGTGAGGAGAAGTGGAAAAAGAAAAACAAAGGCGATGAGCATGAAGTATTTTACATACCGTAAAACTGGCCATACTTCTCTTTTTTTGCCGATGGGAATTTTATACAGCAACTCCTGTATCAGGCCAAAGGGACATAACCAGCCACATGGAATTCTCCCGATTGCAGTTCCGATCAAACCTATCGATCCGACAATGTACAAGCTGAAGAAATATGCACCGGTTTCCAGCGAAAATCTAATGCCTAATAGAACTTGTTGAATTGCACCAATTGGACAATATGTAGTAGCTGCCGGGCATGAATAACAGTTTAGGCCAGGAGAACAAATTGCCTTCATTGGGCCCTGGTAAATATTTTTACTGAAAGGAAATAGTAAATAACTGTTGCTTAGAAATGCTGCCAGGAATTGAACAAATTTTCGTATTGATTCCATAAAAGTTTACCACCGATAGACATAAATCACTGCAGTCTCAGCCTTTTTATATAACTGTTTCGAGGGATCTGAGCCTATCTCACAATGAATGTTCTAATACATTATTAAACTGTATAATTTCTCAATGAAGTCCCTGCCCGGGTTCATCCAATCCCTATGCAGTCCAGACAAATATTCCACGCCTGCTCCAGTACTCTCTGCGGTTCATTCACATTCACCCCAAAGAGAAACAGTGACAGAAAAAAAACGAAGGAAACTATCGTCATTTTACTCATGTTTTTCTTTTCTTTTTTCATACTGCTCACTTCTGCCCATAGATATTTGTCGTTAGCCTTACTTTTCTGCCTTCCATTTTTCGCATTATCATTTGCTATTAAAACTATCTTTCAGTTACTGAAACAATTTTATCACCAAGGTGAACAGCCCTATCCCTGCGATCGTCAATCATGATATTCGTAACAACACGTACGGCACCCTGCTCAAAGGGTGTTTCATATATTTTACCCAATAGTTTCAGTAAATAGCTAATATCTCCTTCTATGACTGTCCCCATATCCTGTAAATGAAAAACAGCCTTTTCAGCTTCAAGACGTCTTTTGATTTCCGCGACATAGTCACCGACACTGACGCCCTCCCCCATGGGTACCATAGTTAATTGAAGTAATGCCATTTTGAGTATCCTCTCAGATGTCTTCACCGGCAATAAGATCTATAAGTCGTTCAAGATCGTCTAGTGAATAGTAGTCGATTTCGAGCTTTCCACGGCTTCCATTCTGTACCAGTTGAACCTTTGAATGGAGTTTATTCGTCACTCTGTTCAGCAGTGATCTGGAAAACGATTCCGGAATCACATTCGATTGTTTCGGCACGGAGGCTCGAGTTGATCTGCTCTCCAGTTTCATACGGGAAGTTAATTTCTCGGCCTGCCGAACGGACATGGACTTGGATATTATATGAGTGCGCGCTTCTTTCATTGCGGCAGCATCATCAGAAAGTCTCAAAATTGCCCTGGCATGACCCTCTGTGAGCCGTTTATTTGCTATATCTTCCTGTATAAAATCAGGTAGTTGTAGCAATCTAAGACGATTTGTGACAGTAGATCTTTTCTTTCCTACCCTTGCAGCAGCTTCCTCCTGTGTATACGAAAAAACCTTGATCAATTTTTCGTACGCCTGAGCCTCTTCAATGGGATTAAGATTTTGTCGTTGTACGTTTTCTATGAGTGCAAGTTCCAGCAATTCGTCATCACCACTGACATCCCTGACGACGACTGGCACCTCTTCAAGACCAATGAGCTGTGATGCCCTGAGACGCCTTTCACCTGCAATAAGTCCATAGCTTCCATCCTTGTTAGAAACAACTACGAGTGGTTGAATAATCCCCTTCTCTTGAATTGAGTCAGCAAGTTCTTTGAGGCTCTCTTTATCAAAATGAGTACGAGGTTGAAATTGGTTTGGAACAATCTTTTCTACCTCACATGAAAAATATTTTTCCTCTTCCTCGTCCTGATTGAATAACAGATCAACCCCTCTACCCAGTCCTTTCAAATTTCCCATAACTGCTCCTTACTTCTGTCTTCGCAAAAATTCATTTGCCAATTTGATGTATGCCTGAGCACCTGTAGATTTGACATCATAATCAATAACCGACTGCCCATGACTCGGACATTCACTCAATCGAACATTTCTTGGAATAACTGTTTTAAACACCTGATCCCCAAAATGCTTCTTGATCTCCTTCTCGACTTGAAAGGTCAGGCGGTTTCGCTTATCAAACATAGTCAGAAGCAAACCCTCGATGAACAGGGACTTGTTAAGTGATTTCTTCACTGACCGGATAGTAGTGATGAGTTGCGACAAACCTTCCATTGCAAAGTACTCACATTGCATAGGAATGAGCACCGAATCGGCTGCCGTTAAGCTATTCACAGTAAGCAGACCAAGAGAAGGAGGGCAGTCAATAATGATATAATCAAACTCATCCCGCACCGGCGAAAGCATTTTTTTCAACACATACTCACGCCGCTCAACAGGAAAAAGTTCCATTTCAGCAGCAGCAAGGTCAATCCCGGAAGGAACAATTGCCAACTTTTTCTTCTTGTCAGGCACAACAAGAGCATCAATCAGTGGTTTTTCCTGTGTATAGCAATGATACAACTGATATTTCCAGTCACCCTGGTGCACCCCAACTCCAGAAGTCGCATTTCCCTGCGGATCCGAATCCACCAAAAGAACTCGTTTATGCCTGCGTGCCAAAGCTGCGGCAAGACTCACAGAAGAAGTCGTCTTACCAACGCCTCCTTTTTGATTGGCAATTGCGATCACTTTCCCTTTACTCATTATTTTCTCACAGCTCCTACTTAAAAAGGCGACAATCAGTGTCCATAATTCGCTCTCCCATTCTCCTTGGCAGACAAACAAAAAGACACCAAACGGAATCATTCATCTGCATCAGCTTCTTTTTCTAGCCCATCCACTCCATTATCGCAATGTTTTTGACCAAGTTCCACTAACTATTGCCAAATATTTATTTTTTCATAGCCAAATCAAACCCTTTCCTTGCCTTTGTTTGTCCATAGGGCTAAGTTGGAAACAAGTTTGTGGAACTGATAAACAGAATGTTTCACGTGAAACATCAGAGTGGTGACAATAATGAAAAGTGATTTCTTAGTAATCGGTAGTGGAATTGCTGGCCTTTCCTACGCTCTAAAATGTGCTGAATTAGGGACGGTGATAGTAGTAACGAAAAAGAAAGATATAGACACTGCAACAAACCTCGCTCAGGGTGGGATCGCTGCTGTTCTGGAAAAAGACGATAGCGTTGAATCACACGTGAATGATACATTGCTATCAGGGGCAGGATTGAGTGATGAGAAAATAGTACGGATGGTAGTAGAAAGCGGCCCTCAAAGAATAGCAGAATTGGTTGAGATTGGTGTTAGCTTCGTGATGGATCAGAAAAATTCTTCCGGATACTCATTGGGGAGGGAAGGCGGGCATAGTTGCCGAAGGGTGGCGCATGCGTATGATCTGACAGGGCGGGAAATTGAAAGAGCCCTACTGGAAAAAGTTAGAAGCCACGAGCGAATACAACTTTTTGAAGAGCGAATGGTTGTGGACCTATTGATGGTCAAAGGTAAATGCCCGGGCTGGGAGAACAGCCACCATAAACGGAAATGTGTTGGCGCGTACGTAATGGAAGGAGGGTCTGTTAAAGCCTATCGTGCAAAAATTACAGCACTCTGTTCAGGAGGTGTTGGTAAGGTTTACCTGTATACAACGAATCCGGATATAACAACTGGTGATGGAGTGGCAATGGCCTTCCGGGCAGGTGCTGACGTGTCGAATATGGAGTTCGTACAGTTCCATCCCACATGTCTTTACCACCCAAAAGAGAAAAATTTCTTGATATCTGAGGCAGTTAGAGGGGAAGGAGGCATACTTATCGGTGAAGATGGTGAGCCATTTATGCAGAAATACGATTCTCGAAAAGACCTGGCTACGCGTGATACTGTCGCAAGAGCCATAGATAAGGAATTAAAAGAAACAGGAGAGGATTGTGTGTATCTTGATATAACACATCGTGATGCAGACTATCTAAAGAATCGATTTCCAACTATATATCAGCGATGCCTATCCAGAGGGATTGATATAACAAAAGACCCAATTCCAGTTGTACCTGCAGCACACTATATGTGCGGCGGAGTGAAAACAGATATAGATGGGAAAAGTTCAATTCCCGGTCTTATAGCATTGGGAGAGACTGCATGTACAGGACTCCATGGAGGGAATCGACTTGCAAGCAATAGTCTTCTTGAGGCCGTGGTGTTTGCAGACCGAGCAGCCAAGTTTTGCAATAAGTACTGGGATAATTTAAATAAATCTGAGATACCTGAGGTTGATGACTGGAAAAGCGGAAATGCTACGAAGCTCGGTGAAGAGATATTAATTAATCATAACTGGGATGCTATCAGACGGTTGATGTGGAATTATGTTGGAATAGTCAGGTCTATGAAAAGGCTGTCACTTGCCAAAAAAAGAATGGAGGCAATTTACGACGATGTAGATCAACACTACAGGGAGTATTTTGTAACACCGAACATGATAGAGCTAAGAAATATCTCATTGATTTCATTATTAATAATTCAATCAGCGATGCATAGAAAGGAATCCCGTGGTTTGCACTTCCTGATTGATTATCCTAAAAAAGCTCCAAACATTAAACAAACTGTCTTCCGTAGAAAGAGGATTGAAAAAAATACATGGGAAATTGAAGTTCTCAAGGAGGCAGGTAATGAGTAAACAGCTTGTAATCTCAGTAATGTCAAAAGACAGGCCTGGAATAATCGCAGATATTGCGACTGTGATTTTTGAACTAGGTGGAGACCTAGCAGACCTAAACCAATCTGTTTTGGGAGGCTATTTTTCAATGATACTCATTGTAGAATTTGATGATGGCATCACTCCTGAAGACTTACTGGCTGGATTTTCACATATACAGTCTGAGACAAAAATCGAGGCGAATATAAAGGTAATGGAAGATTCTCTTGAAACAGAGAAAAATAAATTACCTTTGGAGACCTATATAGTTACAGCCCAGGGAGAAAACAGGAAGGGCCTGGTAAAGATCATGGGGGATTTCTTTTATTCCAAACATATCAATGTATTGGATCTGGTAACAACACGGGATGCTGATCTCTACACTATGATTTTCCAGATTGATTTGAGCCATATTTCATCATTGAAGGATTTAAGGCAAGAATTCGAGCTCTTAGCTGACAAGGAAAACATGGAGCTCGTTCTTCAACACAATGACATCTTTATGGCCACAAACGAAGTGGGAACCCAATTAATGAGCAGTATAGAGAATTAGACAAAGTAACACTGTAGAATAAGCCAAGAACCTTGTGAAGTACCTGTTATAAAGACAGATAAAGTTCTGTAAGGTTCGAAAGGAGAAAGGAAATGCTTCGTTCAGATCAGATTATGGGCACTGTGGAAATGGTGCAAAAAGAAAACCTTGATGTCCGCACAGTAACTATGGGAATAAATCTCCTGGATTGCAGAGCAGGTACTGTCAAAAAAACCTGTAAAGGTGTTGAAAAGAAAATAAATCATTACGCCAACAATTTTGTGCAAAAATGTGATGAAATAGCATTGAAGTACGGAATTCCTGTGGTGAATAAGCGAATCTCTGTGACACCTGCGGCAATGGTAGGTGCAGGGTTTGAAGCGAGCGACTTTGTACTTCTGGCAAAAAGCCTGGATAAAGCAGCTGCAAAGGCTGGTATAGACATACTGGGAGGCTTTACAGCACATGTTGAGAAGGGAATGACCAAATCTGACAAGGCGTTTATCAACGCAATACCAGAGGCCTTAAAGACCACCAAAAGGTTATGTTCTTCGATAAATATCGCTTCAAGTCAAAAAGGCATCAATATGGACGCCGTTGCAATGATGGGCGAAACAATAAAGAACCTGGCAATTGAAACAGCAGAAAGTGGAGGTTTCGGAGCGGCAAAGTTTGTAGTGTTTTGCAATCAACCAGGCGATAACCCTTTCATGGCAGGCGCAATCCATGGTGTTGAAGAAGCTGATGTGGTTTTAAACGTTGGAGTCTCAGGACCGGGTGTTATAGCAAGATCGTTGAGGAAGATAATTAAAAAAAAGGGGAGAGAGAACCTTAAGCTTGATGATATTGCAGAGGAGATAAAGCAGATAACCTTCAGGGTCACACGCTGCGGAGAACTGATCGGTCGGCAGGTATCAAAGGAATTGGAAGTGGAATTTGGTGTTGTTGATTTATCACTAGCACCAACTCCCAAAATAGGCGATTCCGTAGGGGAAATCCTGCAGATCCTGGGCGTTGATGACGTTGGAGCTCCGGGATCAACTGCCATAGTAGCAATGCTTAATGATGCAGTAAAAAAAGGTGGGATATTTGCGTCAAAGGCAGTAGGTGGTCTGAGTGGGGCATTTATACCGGTGATGGAAGATGCTGTGCTTGCTGACGCAGTCGGAAAAGGAGCCCTCAGCTTGGAAAAACTGGAGGCAATGACCTGTGTATGTTCTGTTGGCCTTGATATGGTACCAATTCCAGGAGATGTTAGCGCAGCAACAATATCTGCAATAATTGCAGATGAAATGGCCATAGGAATGGTGAACAATAAAACCACTGCGGTACGTTTAATTCCGGTTCCTGGTAAGAAAGCTGGAGAAATCGTAAGCTTTGGCGGACTTTTTGGTGAAAGTCCAATTATGGAAGTACGCAATGTAAACAAGTCTGACCGTTTTGTTGCGTGGGGCGGAAGAATACCGGCACCGATACACTCATTTAAAAACTAAGCAGTAAATAAAAAGCAAAAAAAAAGCTCTTAACGAAAAGTCGTTAAGTGCTTTTTTATTATATGGCGTCCCCAGTCGGATTCGAACCGGCGTTGCTGGGATGAAAACCCAGTGTCCTGGACCTGACTAGACGATGGGGACTAAATTTAATAATGATTTATATGGTGGGTCGTGTGCGACTCGAACGCACGACTCTCTGCTTAAAAGGCAGATACTCTACCGACTGAGTTAACGACCCATGAAGCAAGCCTTTATACAAATTTGTTTTTCTTGTGTCAAGAGAAAAATACATAGAAATTGTATCATGGCTGAAAAGACTCTGTCAAGTTTAAACGGTTTTCAGAGGGTCATTCATATCCTGGCTTCCAAGTAGAAAAATAATGTACCATGATTCTGGAATAGGGTATGGTATTGTCGATTAGTAAAATTTGAAGGACTACGGAGACAAAAATGGGATTTATAAAAGGAACGGCAAGTTTCGTCCGCTTCGGTGTGGAAGGAGAGCTGCCGGAAAATATATGGGACTTTATCGCTGACAAGGTGGTGTCATTTGCCTTCCGGGATATTGATGACACATATGATGAATACTCTCTGGGCTGGGTATCGGTGTTGAACATGTTCGACACTGAGTTTGAATATGCCTCATATGCAGCAGGGAATTATGTAACACTTTCAATGCGCCTGGATGAGCGCAAAGTTTCTTCTACCATTGTGAAGAAGTTTGTGCAGAAAGAAGAAGAACGCGTCAAAAAAGAGAAACAGATACCTAAAATTGCTAGAAGCATGCGGGTAGAGATCAAAGAACGCATCCAGAATGAATTGATGCGAAAGGCCCTGCCGATGCCTGCTGTGTTTGACATGTGCTGGAACCTTGAAAACTCAACAGTGCTCTTTTTCTCAACCAATAAAAAGGCCCAGGCCCTTCTCGAAGACCTCTTTAAAGAAACCTTTGGCCTAACTCTTATACAACAGATCCCCTATCTATGCGGTGAACATGTTCTTGATGAGGACGATGTTGATAAGCTGGACAGGATAACACCGGAAATCTTTTTATAGGGCAGGGGAGAAGAAAAAATATGGATTTAGTAGATCTTATCGCTGAAAAACGTTTCATAGGGCAGGAATTTCTCACCTGGCTCTGGTGGAAAAGCGAAGAGCGGGGAGGAGTGGTCGCTCTGCCGGGTGAGGGAGATATCGTTGTCGTTTTCGAAAAACATATGCTCCTTGAGTACGGTGAGGGAGATTCCAACGAAAGCCTCATTTGCAGGGGACTTCAGACCGAACTCCAGGAGGCCAGGACAGGCCTTGTCATGGGGAAAAAACTTGAGCAGGCAAGAATCCAGCTCGTTTATAATGACTATGAGTGGAATTTCACCATGGCAGCGGCTCTGATGGAGTTTCGCAATGTCAAGCTTCCGAAGACAGGAGGTGATTCCGGCTCTTCTGATAATCCTGAAGAACGTGAAGGCATGGTTCTCGAACGGATTTTTCTTTTTGAAGAACTGGTTCGCGTGGTATTGGAACTGTTTCGCTTGTTTCTGCAGATCAGGGTGGGAGAAGCGTGGCGTGACGAGTTAAAAAAAGTTCGGGAATGGGTTAATAATGCGGAAAGGGCATAGACTTGTACCCTGCAATGCTGGTAATGTTGGAATATCAAAATCCTGAATCCGTGACGGCTGAGTATTTTTTTTTAAGACAATTTGTTGATATAAAGTAACAAGTGAAGCGTTATGTCATATTAAAAAAATCACCCACACACACTCACATATTCAGGAAAAAAGCATATTGCCAGAGAGCACATAATTAATAACAAAGCCAAGACGAGTGCATTATGGAGTTTCAAACCGTAATCGGGCTGGAAATACATGCCCAGCTGAAAACAAAATCAAAAATATTCTGCGGCTGTTCAACTGAATTCGGCGCGCCTCCCAATAGCCAGACCTGTCAGATTTGTCTGGGAATGCCTGGTGTGCTGCCGGTTCTAAACAAAACAGTGGTTGAATATTCCATTAAGATGGGGCTGGCCACAGATTCCACCATCAATACGTTTAACCAGTTTGCCAGGAAGAATTATTTCTACCCCGACCTCCCCAAAGGTTACCAGACTTCTCAGTTTGATCTGCCCATCGTGGAATTCGGCAAGGTGGAAATTGAGGTCAACGGGGAAAAGAAGGTGATCGGCATAACGCGCATGCATATGGAAGAAGATGCGGGCAAACTCATCCATGATGATCGCGAACCGGTATCATACGTTGACCTGAATCGCACAGGCACACCACTCCTTGAGATTGTCTCAGAGCCGGACATGCGTTCTCCTGAAGAAGCATATGCCTATCTGAAGAAACTTCATGCTATTCTTCGCTATCTTGATATCTGTGACGGAAACATGCAGGAGGGAAGTTTTCGATGTGATGCCAACATTTCCCTACGCCCCATGGGACAGGAAAAACTTGGCACCAGGACAGAGCTCAAGAATATGAACTCCTTCAAAAATGTGCAGGCCGCACTGGAATATGAAGTGAGACGCCAACGAGATCTACTCCTTGATGGTGGAAAGGTGAAACAGGAAACTCTTCTCTGGAATCCCGACCTTAACCGCACAGAATCCATGCGTGGTAAAGAGGAAGCACACGACTATCGCTATTTTCCATGCCCGGATCTGATCCCTGTGGTGATTGAAGAGAGCTGGATTGAGGAAATAAGAAAAACCCTGCCGGAACTTCCGGATGCGAGGAAGGAACGCTTCATCAGCCAGTATGAGTTACCGGAATATGATGCGGTACTGCTCACTTCCTCCCGTGAACTCGCTGATTATTTTGAAAATGTTCTGAAAAGTGGTGGCCAAGCCAAGAAAGCTTCCAACTGGATAATGACAGAACTGATGCGCGAGCTTAAAGGTGCCGATGTATCAACATGTAAAGTAATGCCGAAACAACTCGGTGCACTTCTGAAGATGGTGGAAGATGGTACCATTTCCGGAAAAATTGCTAAAACGGTTTTCCCGGAGATGATGGAAACCGGCAAAGATCCGGAAGTTGTGGTCAAGGAAAAGAACCTGATGCAGGTATCTGATCAGGGAGAGTTACTTGCGATGGTGCAGGAAATTATTGCAGCAAATCCAGGGCAGGCGGAAGATTTTAAAAATGGCAAAACCAAGCTCATGGGCTATTTTGTCGGACAGCTCATGCAAAAGACAAAGGGTAAGGCTAATCCTAAGCTTGCCAATGAGTTATTCAGCAAGGAGCTTTCCGGCTGAGACTGGTCAATAAAACAAACACCCATGGATAAGGAACAGTGGCAGAAAAAAGGGGAGGGACACAGACAGCGCCTCCGTGACCGTTTTCTGGACCGCGGACTTGAAGGTTTTACCGACGCCGAAATCCTGGAACTCCTCCTCTCCTTTGGTACTCCGAGAAGCGATTGCAAAGAGCCGGCCTGGGCTGCCTTGAAACAGTTTGGCTCTCTTGCAGCTGTTCTGGAAGAACCCCTTACCGGCCTTCAGCAAATCAAGGGAATCGGGCCCAAAAACGGTTTTGCTGTCCACTTTATCCAGGCTGTGGCTAGGCACTACCTGGCCCAGCGGCTTCGTGGCAAGCGTTATCTTCACTCCTCAACAGAAGTTCGTGACTACCTCATTCATAGCCTGCGGGGTCTGAAAAAAGAAGTTCTCTCTGTAATCTATCTTGATTCCTCCCATGCAATCATTCACTCTGAAACAGTTGCCGAGGGAACCATTAATGTAAATACTGTTTACCCGAGAGAGCTTATAAAAAGAGCCCTGGACCAGAATGCATCGGCCCTGATCATCGCTCACAACCATCCTTCAGGCTCACTGGAACCATCAACTCAGGACCTTCAGCTGACCAGAACTCTGACTCTTCTGGGAAACATGATGCAGATCCAGCTCCTTGACCACATCATCATTGGTGACGGCAGTTATTCCTTTGCTGATCATGGCCTGATGGCTGATATTTCCCAAAAATGCCGGGAGACCATGGAAGGTCTGCAGAAGCAATAAATGGCTGATTCCCTCTATATTCACATTCCCTTTTGCGCGTCCAAATGCAATTACTGTTCATTCAACTCCTATGCCGGCCTGGAAGGCCTGCAGGAACGCTATATTGAGTCATTATGTGCCGAACTAGCCCAGAATGCTTCTGGCGCCCATACAGAGCCTCTCAGGACCATTTTTTTTGGTGGGGGAACGCCTACTCTCCTCTCAAAAAATTTGCTTCATAAACTGCTGACTTTTGTTTTATCCAGCTTCTCCGTTCTGCCTGATGCTGAAATTTCCATTGAAGCGAACCCGGGAACCGTTGACATGGAAAAATTCAAATTGCTCCATAATGCAGGAGTGAACCGGATATCGTTTGGGGTACAGTCTTTTAATGATCAGGAACTTAAAAGAATAGGGAGAATTCACTCAGCCCAAGAAGCCGTTCAGGCTGTGAACATGGCAAAAACATCGGGTTTTGGTAACATCAGTATAGATCTTATGTACGGTCTCCCCGGGCAGAATGCCGAAAATTGGCAGAAAAACCTTGAGACCGCTATTTCACTTGATCTGAAACATCTTTCCCTCTATCAGCTGACAGTGGAAGACCAGACACCCCTTGCAACATTGGTATCTGAGGGCCGCTTACAGATGCCTGATGAAGACGAAATTGCAGCAATGGAGGATATTACAGCAGAACTCACCGCAGAAAACGGGCTCAGCCAGTATGAAATATCAAATTACGCACAGGCCGGGTATCAGTGCAGACACAATATAACCTACTGGCAAAATCGTGACTATTTCGGGGTTGGGGCCGGTGCGGTGTCCTGTCTGCAGGGAATCAGAAAACAAAATATGACAAATCCGGAAACCTTTTGCCACCTGATGGATAAAGGCAAATCCATTGTGATGGAAGAGGAAAAACTGAATCCCGAAGCATCCTTCAGGGAAACGGTTGTCATGGGCCTTCGTATGAACCGCGGTGTCAGTAAAAAAGAGTTGGAAAAAAGATACGGAATGGATTTTGAAAACTATTATGATAAAGTTTTCCACCAGTTAATTGCAGACAATCTGCTTGAACAGTCTGCAGAACATATTCGCCTGACAGATCGGGGGAGAACATTTGCCAACCGGGTCATGGCTGAGCTTGTTTAATTGACAGGCCCCCAATACCCAATATCATTTTATCGTGGTAGATACATTTCTCTTTTATCTTGACCCTTTGGTGGTGAAAAAGGTAAAAATGAGACCTTAAGGTGATTTGTGGAGTAATGATATTCATTCATGAACGTATCTGTCACCAATAATTATTCTATAACTAAATGAGATTACATATGATCGGTTCGCAGAAACCTGGCAAATTTTTATTTAATCTGTTTATCCTGGCTTTATTCTTTACTCTGGCCGGCTGTGGTCAGACAATGTATGGAGTGGCAAAAATTGACTCAATTCCGCCGGGAGCCGAAGTTATCAACTTAAAAGATGATACACACCTTGGTATAACACCGTTGCTGGTAACCTGGGAGAGCGATAACGGCAAAGCAGCCAAACATGCAACCGTAGAACTTCGTAAAAGCGGATATATTGAAAAAATCACATCCTTCTGGGTGCAGATGCGTCACAAAACCAAGGAAGATGCAGCTAAAGAACCACAACCCGTTACCATCGAACTGAACAAAAGGAAATAACAGATGAAGCAAAAAATAAGTAGTGCACCTGTCTTCAACCGGTTTTTATTTTCAGGCTGCCTGTTTGCTATACTGTTGATGGTTTCTGGTTGTGCTGATACAAAGACCGTCCGGTTTAAAATTGATTCTGTACCCAAGGGTGCCCATGTCCTGTATCAGGTAGCTGGAGGGGATTCACCTTGCCGGGGGCAGTGGTTATATCTGGGAAGCACTCCGTTGCAGGGAGTTCGTCAGCTTTCTGAAAATGAGGTGGAAGATGCGGATAAAATCATTCTTAAAGTTTTTCACAATGGCTATCACGATCAGGTCAAAGAATGGGATGGTGCCGGATTCTGGCAGGAAGTTGAAGAGCGTGATGTTATTTTCTGGGCACCGGAATTGATTTCCAACCCAAAGGAAAGATGATGAACGCCTAAAAGTTCATCAATTTCTTTGTTACTTTAGGGTGCCTTTAATGGCTGCCTTTCAAAAAAAATAAAGGACTAACAATTGTATCTGCAATCATTGGCAAGGGATCTCTACAGAAGCCAGAAAGAGGTGGAGAGCCTTGAAAAACAGCTGGGTGAAGCCGGGTCTGTATCGGAACAGGAACCGATAAAAGAACAGTTGCGTGTGACCAGGGCAGAATTTGAACAGATCCGTAAAATTCTGGAGGGCAAAAAAGAGCAGTCAAGAGCCTCTTTGTACAAGCCGAAACCGCGCTTTTAAATCCATCCGTAAAAGAATACCCATTCTTACACAATTTCCCTGTACCGCTTAACACCCCACAAGAGGGTATAAATGCCTTGTGGGGAGGGTGTAACATTCTGATTTAAAATTAAATCCATAACAGCCTGCTATTTATTTCTACTTATATGGAGTAAGGCACTAATGCTTCAACTAAATTGATACTAAAAAAAAATTACTATATCTATTTTTTTTTAAAGTATACAATTTAATTGATGAAGAACAGACTACAAAATAACAATATCAGTTTTTACCGGAAACTCAAGGTGAGCTTGGCATTGATGGGGATTCTTCCCTTTCTTCTGGCCGTCTACCTTTTCACCAGAAGTGAACCGGTATCCTCTACCCTCATCATTTCTTCTGCTGCGCTTGTTCTCTTCAGTATGCTTCTGGGCTTTACCCTTTTGCGTAAATCCTCTGATCAGCTGCAGATACTGGCAGAAAAAACTGCCATTGATGCTTCAGGACAGATCCCCCAGCCACTGGATCTCTGTGTTGAAGGTGAGTTGAGCGATATTGCCATCAACTTTAATACAGTTGTTGAGCAGCTTAACAAGGCAAATCAGGATATTCAGAACAGAAGTTCCAAGCTGAGGGAATATGAAAACAATCTGGCCCATTCATACAAACTCCTGAACAAGGAAAACAAACTCCGCCACCAGCTTTGCCGTTATGTTGACAAAGATCTTGTTGATCGACTGATGGAATCCGGTGACAGGCAGCTCCTGAAAAATGAAAGAAAAAATGTCACGGTCATGTTTGCCGATATTCGGTCTTTTACCGCACTTTCAGAGCACATGGAGCCGGAGGAAGTTGTTGCCATACTGAATGAATATTTCACAATCATGACTGATATCCTGTTCAAACATCACGGGATGCTCGATAAGTTTGTGGGTGATCAGATCATGGCTGTTTTTGGTCACATATCCAATGAAAAAAGTGGTGCCAGATCGGCGGTACGTGCAGCTCTTGAAATGCAGAAGGCCACTGCCGACTTAATGAAAAAACGTGCGGCAAAGAAACTTCCTGTATTCAATGTCGGCATAGGAATTAATACAGGCAGCGCAATTCTTGCCAGTGTGGGCTCTGAAAACAGACAGGATTATACGGTTATTGGAGACACGGTGAATACCGCAGCACGATTGGAAAAATACGCTGCCGGGTGGGAAGTGGTCATTGGTGAGCGGACCAGCAGCCATCTCCCGAACAGACTCCCGCCCAGCGCCAGACATGAACTGCAGATGAGAAATCGCTCAGAACCTCTTGCCTGCTACACCTTGATGGCAAAAGGAGATGGTAAGGTCAAGGTTATGAAACCCAAACTTAAAACTCCTCCTCTCATATCAACAGTTCAGGTGGTAACAGTCTTCTGATTTTTTCCTGTGTTATCCTCAATGGCAACAAAGTTGAGTGTGCTATGTACTGTCATTAACGGGAATATCATGGCCATAAAAAAGATATTCACTACCGGTACCAGGCTGACAAGGGCAGGAAAAACACCTATTCGGAATGATCGCCTCTTATGGTTTCGCAGCCATTTAATTTTGTCTCCCAGACTCCAGCGTCTTCGGGAGCTGGGGTAGTCCACAAACATCAGGGCTGAATAGTAGGTATAGAGAAGAAAAACCACAATCTGCCCCACTCCTGGAATAAAAGTGGCCATCAGTGCCGCCACTGTTACCAGGATCCCGAATAAGCCAATCTTGACACCCTCCCACAGGTCAACCAGAACTCCTTTCAGATTAAAAGCTGCATCCGGTTCAAAGCTTTCCCCTGCATGTTTTTTTTCTGTTGCTGTGCTCAGAAAAACATACCCCGGCGCTGAAAGACTATAGGCAAGGAGAAAGGCCAGATAAAAGGAGATAATGCGGGTAATGATGAGAAAACTCCACCTCATTGCCTCCCAGCCCAGATATTTTGTCCATCCCAAGATACCTGCTGCTTCCGGTTGGGTCAGAAAAAAGTTTCCGGTCAGACCATCAACGAAGCCAACCGTGAGAAGATACCCGCCCCAGGTAAAGGCCATGGTAAACAAAACCAGAATAGCGCTCCAGGCCAGCAGTCGGGGAGAGCGCAGCAGAAAAGCAAAGGAATACGTCAGCGGAATCCATTTGGCAGAAGATGATTTGCGTGGTGTGTTGTTATTCATGTGACAATAATAAATAATAAAAAGTAATTAATTTCTACAACATCATAATAATCTGTAAGGTATTTATTTACAATGCGACCGAACCGTTACGACAATATGTATTTTTGT
>DQTH01000279.1 GCA_015662865.1 Desulfocapsa sulfexigens | reverse complement strand
TTGCTCACCTGCTCCTTGGCTGGAAACCAGCAGAGCTTTTCAAACTTCATCTACATGTCGTAGAATTCTCAGCAGCTGATGTTTCCTTTTCCTCCACCCCGGCACAGGATAAAAAAGCAGAAGAAAAAAACTCCCCGCTGTCCCTGCCTGAACTGATCCTGCCTGTCACAGTCAGTGTTGAAAAGCTTTTGATAGATAACTTTGTATTCACTGCCGCCCCAGACGCTGAGCCAACAATCGTTGAAAAAGCAGAGCTTGCACTGCTCCTGGATAAAAACGGAATCCAGTTGCAGAAACTACAGATAAACATACCGAAAGCCAGCCTGCTGGCCAGCGGACATGTAAACCCGATTGAGCACTATCCCCTGCAACTGACCACAGAAATAAAAACACTGTCTCCTGACCTCCCCTCCCTGACCATACTTGGCGAGTATTCAGGTGATTTGAACAAACTTGAACTCAGTGAAAGATTAAGCGGTGACATCAGTGCTGATCTTAATATTACTGTATTGCAAATACTTGACGAGCTGCACTGGCAGGGAGACCTTGAAATCAAAGAAC
Source organism: Desulfocapsa sulfexigens (assembly GCA_015662865.1). Classification (GTDB taxonomy): domain Bacteria; phylum Desulfobacterota; class Desulfobulbia; order Desulfobulbales; family Desulfocapsaceae; genus Desulfocapsa; species Desulfocapsa sulfexigens_B. The sequence continues at coordinate 4,670 of DQTH01000279.1, read as the reverse complement.
TGCAGCCCTCAATATTTGCCCCCCAGGTGCCGGGAGCTCTAAACGGGAAAATCAAAACCAGTGGAAACCTGCAACAGGCAACACTTACCGGAGCTCTCAGCATGCGTGACACGGCTGCTGTTGAGGTCAACTGGGATGCTGACTTTGACCTCCAGGCAGATCTTGAAACCCTGCTCCTGCAGATTAACAGACTCACCCTGAAGCAGGATGGCACAACCGCTCTTATTGAGTTATCCGGCATAACAGATACAAAAGGTTCCAGTGACATCTCATTACGCTGGCAGGAACTGCAATGGCCAATCACAGGTGAGCCTGAGTACACTACTAAAAAAGGGACTGCCACTATCAAAGGACCGCTTGACGGGTATCATTTAATCGTGAGCGCGGAAATTGCAGGAAAACAAATCCCAGAGGCCAGTCTTGAACTCACAGCCGACGGGAATAGTGAAAGTGCCGAAGACCTCACCATCACCGCAAACCTTCTTGAAGGAGCCATCGACCTGAAGGGTGATGTACAATGGGCACCTGTTGTTAACTGGCAATTAAGCTTTGACGGGAAAAATATTAACCCCGGAGCGCACTATAATGAATGGCCGGGAAATCTCGACTGGCTCATAAAGACTGATGGTACAATTGAAAATAATAAAGTTACAGCCAATGTCACAATCAATGATCTGAAAGGGAACCTCAGAAATTTGCCGGTTGCCGGCAAGGGAAAGGCAAAGATAAAAGCTGGTGATATATCTGTAAGCGATCTCCGCCTCTCTTCCGGCAGAGCTGTAGTTACAGCTGACGGGCACATCGGCGACAACTCCAACCTGCGTTGGCTGGTTAATATTGAAGATTTCTCCGACCTGCTTCCAGACAGCAGCGGCAGGCTTGAGGCAAAAGGTACAATTCAGGGAAAAATGGCTGAACCTAAAATTGAATTGCAACTGAAAGCTTCATCCATTGCTTTAAAAACAATAAGCCTTGAACAGCTTCAGGCTGATGCCAATCTTGATCTAAGCTGGCAAACCCCGTTTAATCTGAACCTATCAGCTACAAAGCTAAAATCAGGAGCTAACCTGCTGGAAATGGTCACAGTGCAGAGTAACGGAACAATGGAACAGCATGAAGCTCATCTTGAAGCAAGCCATGAGCTGGCAGACATTTCACTGGGACTCAAAGGTGGATATTCCCAAAACCAGTGGCAGGGTGTGCTGGATAATTTCAACCTTGAGTCTAAAGATCTTGGGGACTGGAACCTGCTTAAAACTGCAAAAATTATTGCAGATGAAACAGCCGCGCAGGCAGATTCGGTTTGTCTGAACAGAGAAGATGCTGTTTTGTGTGTTCACGGCTCATGGGATAAAGAAAAAAACAGCACAAAAGCAGGTGTTGACCTGACAGGATTTCCACTCACATGGTTATCCCCGTGGTTTCCCGAAACAGTACAGGATCTCACCGGTATTTTCTCTCTTAAGGCCACGGCCGATATAGAAGAACAGATCAAAGCTGATGCTGTCGCAGTAATTACTCCCGGAACCATCAGCTATTTAACAGAAAAAACAGAAGGCAGCCTGCCCCATGAAGGGATGAAACTGGATCTCCATGTTGCTGACAAGGCCCTTGATGCCGACCTTCTCCTCAGCCTGGACTCCAATACTATCCGGGGCAGTCTACAATCACCAAATCTCTTACAGCCTGAGATCGGCAACAAAGCAAAACTTGGCGGTAAAATATTCATCGATGCTAAAAAACTTGATCTGGTGGAAACTCTGGTGCCGGATGTACAGGACATGAAAGGTGGTATCGATGCCGACTTTCAAATCCTGGGAACTCTGGGCCAACCCGACATTAAGGGATCTGGCAAGATTTTTCTATCAAGTATTTCTATTCCAGTGGCAGGCCTTGATTTCACAGATACCACTCTGGATATCCTGGCAAAAAATAAAAACATACAACTCAAAGGAAAATTTATTTCACCGGGAGGTTTTCTTGAACTTGACGGCAAGGCAATGCTGGACAGCTCTCAACAATGGCCGGCACATTTCACCCTTAAGGGAGACAACTTTAGAGTGATAGACCTGCCGGAAATACAGGTTTTTCTCTCTTCAGACCTGCTTCTGGAAAAGAAAAAAGATTTGCTGAGCCTCACAGGTGACCTTACTATCCCCAAGGCCGAGATACTGCTGAGGGATTTTCCTAAGGGTGCCAAAACTGTTTCACCGGATGTGAAAATTATCCAGGAAATTGAGGAAGAAGAGGTGAAAGCCCCCTTCCAGATGAAGCTCAAACTGGCCCTGGGAGATGAAGTACATTTTGTGGGTCTTGGTCTCAATGCCTTCATCGACGGCCAGTTAAAAATGACGGCAGAGCCGGGGAAACAGTTGCTTGGCAGTGGTGCTTTCCAGATCAAACAGGGGAGTTATCGCGCCTATGGCCAGGATCTCCAGATTGAAACAGGGGTTATTTCCTTTCCGGGTGGGCCATTAAGCCAGCCGGGGATTAACCTCAGGGCAACAAGAACTGTTGGTGACGTCATGGCCGGTATTTACGCCATTGGCCCGGCAAGTAAGCCAAGGCTCACGACATTCTCCAATCCGCCCATGTCTGAAAGCCAGACCATCTCCTATCTTCTCACAGGTACGACACCAAGTGATGCGGGAAAAGGCGCTGCCCTTTCCACAGGAAGACAGATCAATAATAAACTGTCTGTTTCAGCTGGCAGCAATGTCAAAACAGGTGACAGAGAATTTCATACCCGGTACCGTTTGAGCCGTAAAACATACGTGGAGACAACCACAGGCACAAACAGTAATGCGGCAGATATTTTTTACACCATTGAACTGGGAAAAGAAGAGACAAACCTGAACCCGTGACGGCTGCGTGTTTTTTTTCAATCCAACTGATTGAGTTAACAGAATAAAACTTGATACAATCAGGTCCGGAAAAAATCATTCGCCACCATTCGGGGCGCCCGCTGGCAATGCATCCTGCATTCTTTTGAACACCTTAAGGTCATTCGCAGGTTTTATAACCTTTATAATTTGTCTTTTCGGGTTCGCTCTGAGATATAGTAGGTGTTTTGTAGGTGGGTTGTTCGGCCAGAACTTTCTTAAGAAGAAGATGAAGTTATGAAACCTGCTGCCCAACCAAGGCTTGCAAAGGATATCTTTCCTTATGTAAATTCTTGATTAAGTCAGCGTTGAGGGGAGATATGTTGACTTTCAGAAGTCAATGGTTCAAACGAGCGATACACAGTAGGTAGCTCAACATGGGATAACTCCCCAATGTTGTAGAGATACGATTTGCTAATCTTAACCTGAAGCGATATCCAAGATGAGCAAGAAATATCCTTATAAAAATTAACTGGCCCCTATTTCTGTGTATGTCACTCTAGTCTTTTCCCTTTATCCAGAATAGAGCGTTTGCCAATTCGCAGACGCTCTATCATATACAGTAAGCTCTGCCTATTCGGTCATATGCAGATACTCCATTTTCAAGGTTGCCATCTCCCCTTTCAGGATCATCTGGTCCATCATGAAGTTGACCGTATCCTGAAGGCGCTCAGCGTCTGCTGACATGGGATAGCCGAGTTCGGAGCGCGTGAATGGTTTGTCTGCGAGTGGTGCTGCAAGTTTCTCATTAGTTGCCGCGTAATACAGTGCTTCCACACTATCGGTAATCATCACGTCAACTTTACCTGCGGCAACAGCTTTCGGGATAGCAAGGTTAGACTCAAACATGACGACCTCGGCATTTTTTATGTTTGCCTTTACGAATTTTTCGTTGGTCCCACCAGGATTTACTCCAATCCTCACTCCCTTTTGATCAATGTCGGCCAGTGAAGTAAACTTCTGCGCCTGTTCCTGCGTAACAAGCGGAGTTTTTCCGAACATCACATAACCCTGGGAGAAGCGGGCATCTTTCTGCCTGCTGATAGTACGTGTTATACCGCTCATGCCAATATCATACTTATCGCTCTTCAGGTCTGCCATCAGGGTTCGCCATGTTGTTGGGACAAATTCGACTTTAACTCCCAGCTTCTTTGCAAAGCTTTTGGCGACTGCAATGTCAAACCCTTCATAGTTACCGTTGTTGTTGAAGGAGAAAGGTTTATAATCTCCAGTTGTTCCCACTTTCAGCGTCCCGCTTTCAAGAATCTCCTCAAGATTGCGGGAGTGGCCAATGGCTGGAATCGAAAGAATGAGTGTACAACATGCCATAAGGTAGAAAAAGTTTTTCATGATGGGCTCCTCGTGCTAAGAATGATGATTAGTTCGTTTCTGTTCGAACACTTGTCAATACGAAAGACTACACTGGACGACCTGGACGGCCTCTCGCGATGTTCCGGCATAGGCCCGCTATTTTTAATATTATTCACAGAGCATTGCAACTTGTTTAATTTACCAAGGCTGCTGTAGAGGAAGGGAGCACTTTCGCGCATTGTGAAAGGAATAGAGAGAAGAGAACAAGGACAGGTCCTGAATTACAAGATAGGGTACCAAGTAAGAAATACTTCCTGAATCCTCTTCCTCTTCACTCCCACAAATGAATCGCCATTCCCCTAAGCATGGTTTGTTAAATTTTCATATAGTTATATTTAGATTGTCCTCAAAAAGTCACAACCAACTGTTATTGTAGAGTAAAGACTTTAAAAAGGTAGTACTATATGCAAGCATACA
>DQTH01000246.1 GCA_015662865.1 Desulfocapsa sulfexigens | reverse complement strand
CAAAACATTTTTGTTTTGAAAAATAATACCTACAGATTGAGCATGGATTAAATTGAAATCAAGGTTCGCGCAGCGACCCGAAGGGCTTGACCTTAAATTCAATTTCATCCATGCTATTTACTCCTTTTTACCCACAGATTCGTTTAAAGAACCATTTTTTTAGTAATTTCACCTCTTTTTCTCTTCTATATCTCCCGGTATATCAGTAGTAATATATCTATAATCTGGCCAAGAACGTTTGAGATCAGTATTGCCTCCATATCATTGCTCATTGCCATAGCATATATGTCCTGGGGACTCCTGTCCCTGTGGATCATGGGAGAGGGAACTCCAGCCCCGATAACTCCCACAAGAAACCTCGTCACAACGGGCCCTTACAAGTTATGCAGAAACCCTATTGAGCTTGGTACAGACCTCTATTTTCTTTCTCTTGGCACCTTTCTGGATAACCTGAACACAGGAATTCTCTGTCTCATATTGGGGATGTCACTAGGATATGCTTATATAAAACTAATCGAAGAACGTGAGTTGAAATTGCGTTTTGCACAAACGTATGAAAAATATCTGGAATCCACTCCCTTATTCCTTCCAAAACTATTTTCCTCAAAAGAAAGGCGTCAATGACAGATCCTTCCAGAGAAAACATTTTAGTTGTCGGAGCAACGGGATTTCTCGGTCCTGCGCTGGTTGAAGAGCTGACAGTTGCGGGTTTCCGGGTTGTCTGCGGGGTACGCAACCTGCAAAAAGCCGAAAGCCAGTTGAATTTTTCCGGAGTTAGCTTTCTCGAGGTGAATCTCAATACCGACCTTGATTCTGATGTATGGCTTTTTCGTCTTCAAAAGCACAAAATCGACAGAGTCATCAACAATGTCGGCATTGCCACGTCTTTTGGGGCCCAATCACTTGAAAACGTCAATGTCCTTGCTCCACTCGCCCTGTTCAGAGCAATGCAAAGCTATTTAATGAATCCGGAATTCTCCGGTAATCACTCACCAAACATTCCACGAGTTATTCAAATTTCCACCACCGGTGTTGACTGGCCGGACTGCTGCGACTTTCCATATCCTGCCAGCAAACTCCAAATGGATGAACAGCTCGCAGAATTAAAAAATCTTCCCTATGTGATCATTCGACCCAATGTGATCTATGAGCCGGAAAGAGGGCACCTTTTGCTTGAGCAGATTGCCAGAATGCCAATCAACTTTTTCATAGGAGAAGAATATATACAACCGGTACACTGCAGAGAAATTGCGATTGGTGCCACCCGCCTGTTCAGGAAGAATAACAAAGTCTGCAATACTATCCTGAGGGCAACCGGTCCCACGCCGATGACCTGGAAGGAAATTTTCAAAACCGCGTCTGCAGCCCTGGACAAAGAATATTTTTGTTCCTGTTCTGTTCCTCTGAAACTTGCGCAGTTAGTGACAATTCTGATTCAACTGCTTCCGACAAAACTTCTTATCAAGTTTGGTATCCTATCTAAAATGGATCCGGAGGCAATGGTGATGATGACAAGAGGCAGTACCGGTTGCAACAGTGACTGGCTCAGGGCAACACGACTGCTCCCGATTCACCTGCATGAATGCTACCGGGAGTATGGTAAAGGGGCAGAAGCCTACTCTGATTTTATAGAAAAAATCCGTCTAACAACCACATGACGAAAGAGTTGTCCCAGATGCATTCTTTCCTTCAGTTGCATATCCGTCTCTTCGCCACCACTCGATACCGCCTAAAAGTTCCCTTACAGTAAAACCCAGCTGCGCCATCTGCAATGCCCCTTTTGTGGATGCGTTGCAGCCAACACCATCACAATATGTCACATAGGTATATGACTTATCCAGATGTGCAGTTGTTTCACTGTTCATGGTTCGATGCGGAAAGCTTTTGGCATCCTGGATATGTTCGTAGTCATACGCCTCAGGGGAACGGGTATCAAGAACAATAACCTTATCACCCCTCTTGAGAGCCTCTGACAAATCCCATGAATCCGTTTCATAGCGAAGTTTTTCCTGGTAAAAAAGAATCTGGTCATCCATTATCATCCTCCGGATAGTATTTTAAGCGGCCAGATAACAGCTCTGTTATCAGTTCAATAAATAATAAAAATTATCTGATTACGTATGATACTCAGCCAGATTCACAAGGTATACGGTAATTTATTGATAAGGCATGAAAACTTAAATGCCAATGGGCTGAGCTTTGTACGTAATCAGAAAAAATTAAGAGCGATATGTATACAATCATGGTACCAACTTCCATGATAATAAAAGTGATTTTTCCAGTATGGTCAGCTCTATTGCCAGGAACAACAATAAGTACATTATAACCAGCACATAACAAAGACAAACACATGGAAAACAATACTAATTCTGAAAATCAGGGGCCAGCTATCCAGGCTATGGTCTGGTATAGAAAAGAAGACTGGGATACTCTCATGAAACTTTTTACTGACAGTCACCTTCTTCCCAAACGTTATTCTGACTGGCTCAAAATGGCCGAAGAGATGGTTGCAAAGGTGGAAGGCAGTGGCGATGTGGTGATGAAAGTCTACATCGACCCGGAAACATTTCCTGCATGGTGCAAAGAAAAGGGTAAAGAAATGGACCGGCATGCCAGAACTGAGCTGGCAATTGAAGTAGCAACTCAGCAGAGTTTCGGCCCAAAAACCTGATCACCGAAACCAGGCTTCATTGTAAAGCTCTGACATTGATACCAGTTAGAGGATATCTTGAGAAATTAGGGTTTTCGTTCAATATCGAGGCATTTGGAAAATTTTCAAATAACGAAGAGATTGGGAGAAAAAACAATTTTTCAAGGTAGCCTAAAGCTTACCCTTTTCAGAAAGGATTGAGTAGACCACAAAATATTTATAAATATTGCTCACATACTGCACTGTTTCCCTCCCTATCCGCTTTGCCGCCACCACTTCCACATTCTGAAACCAGACATTAGGATTTAACCCGATTCTTTCGGCCTCTTTCCTCAATTTTGCTATTCTGGCAGGCCCCGCATTATAGGAAGCAAAAGAGAACAGGCTCTTATTCAACCTGTCAATATTATCATCATTGAAATAGCGATCCTGCATGAATCGTAGATACTTGGTGCCTGCATGAATATTTCCCTCAATTTTATGAATATCAGGAATATTGACATTTTTGTCTTTTGCAGTGGAAGGAAGAATCTGCATGACTCCAACTGCACCGACATGGCTCTTGGCCTCCTGGTTCAGACGTGATTCCTGGTAGGCAAGAGCTGTAAGCATGAGATAATTAAAATTAACTGGGGTATGCATATAACTCCAGCACATACCACATATTGTGGTCACTCGTTATCGAATGGGTCAAGATTTGCAGTATCT
>DQTH01000237.1 GCA_015662865.1 Desulfocapsa sulfexigens | reverse complement strand
TGTTAAAAACGGTATATTGCTAAATCAAATGGCCTATATACCCGTTTTCAAACTACAACGAGGCTTGCTTCGGGAATTGCTGCAACTCATAAAATCATTGCCCGGAATCTTGGATCATCACGGGAAGTCATCACCCGTCTCTTAAAAGATATGGAACGTAATGGACTTATCAAAACCGGACGGGGCAGCATCGAACTTCTCGGCCAGGAACCATCGCTATTCTGACTTATGTGACATTGTCACATCCTTTCTTCTTTTTCGTGATTAAGTTTTGAGTCATAAAGGAAAATGACCAGAAAATCTGATCATTTCTGCTGAACTAATCCAACTTCAATAGAGGTTGTCATGAAAAAGAATGTAGGTTCCATCGAACGTACAATCCGTATTGTTGTCGGCCCCCAGAGCCCATGGGCGTTGCTGGGTCTGGTTCCACTGCTGACTGGAATAACCGACTGGTGTCCTCCCTATGCACTTCTGGGTATTTCCACCTGTTGCAAGTGCGAGCCAACTGATCACAAAAAAAGCTGCTGTTCCTCATAAATAATCAGAAACGAAAGAGGCAGGATTTTTGCCTCTTCCGTTTTTTAGTGAGAAGTACGAGGTTTGGAGAGTGTTGTGAAAAGAATACATAAACAGACAGAACAGGCTACTCAAACGCTTCAGTGGGAGATCAGACAGGATTCCATAATTGAGAAATTTACCCTGGCTTTTTTTCTGTTACTCACTGGCCTGTCCGTGGTGAACGGGTTGATGAGTGCGCTTGTGGTGCAATTGGGAATACCCGCGCAATGGACACCACTTGTTGCATTTATGCAATTTCTTCAGCTTCATGGAATACTTTGAAAGCCCTCCGGTTTTACTTATACAATTTGATCGATAATTGATACTTCCGCATCTTTCGGGGCTGAAACCTCTCTGGCCCTGATTGCTAAACTCTCATTAGCCTGATTTTCGGCAACAGCAGGAGGTAGTGGAATGAAAAAATTGTTTCTGGTATTCCTCCGTATTACATACATAGCGATCAGGATAACAAGACACCCTTATTACTATGCCGGAGGCGTTTATTATGAGTATTACCAGGATGAGGATGCCTATATGGTGACAGATCCTCCCCTTGAATCAGAAGTAATCGGGGATTAAAGCCGTTGCCCTTTTGAACTAGCTGGCGGGCAGCATCTGCACTGTTATTTTTTTAGCTTTTTTTCCTTCCAGATACCATGGTGTGTGTACCCAGCGCATGGCATGGTAACTGGTAAATGTTTCAATCATCTCATTTCTTTCTCCCCTGAAATCCTACTGGCAGCCATTTGCATTTGTGATCATATCGGTCATCCCTTTTGGTTTTGTGGGTGCTGTGATAGGCCACTTAATCACTGGCACTTTGCTCTCCATTCTTTCATTTTTTGGTATGATGGTTGTCATGGGGGTGGTAGTCAATGACAGTCTGGTGATGATTACAAGATTCAATGACTTCAGGCTAAGTGGTGAAAATCTGCAGACGTCTTTACTGCAGGCAGGCGGGACCCGGCTTCGGGCCATTTTTCTCACCACAGTGACCACGGTATGCGGACTTATGCCACTGCTGTTTGAAACATCTGAACAGGCACAGTATCTGATTCCTGCTGCCCTGTCCATTGCATGGGGAGAACTCTTTGCAACACCCATGACGTTGCTCATTGTTCCGGTGCTGATCAATATTGGAGATGACCTGCTCCACTTTTTTAAATATCTGAAAAATGGCTTTGAAATCAGATCACTTGGAATAGATCGCAGCCATATGAAAAGTCATCCGGAGCGTGGTGATTCTTAGTAGCTTGCAGGGTGTTAAAGGGTTAAAGCAATTTTTCCCATGAACTCAGACCACTGTCCTTCTAAGTCCTCGTTGTAGGACGTATCCATTGCATAAGAGACATGTTCGCCCTGTTCAACGGCTAAGAGAAACTTCCTGAAGCTTTCTCGGTTTCGTTCTTCCAGATAGCTGACAAACATCATACTCTGACGGTAAAACATATGTGGTTTCAGATTAAAATCACTGGGTGTCTTTTGAGTAAATATTCCGCCTGTTCTGTTTGGGATGAAATGTTTTCCCCTGTGGAAGGCGGCAAGGGCCTCTTTTTCCGATACCTTGTTTGCTCCACCACCTTCTGAGACATACGTTGCCAACCCTTCTTTGAACCAGAAAGGCAGCCTTCTCATCTTGTATGAACCAAGAAGTTGCAGCAGGTGCAGGTGAGACAGCTCGTGGGTCAGATACAACCTGGCAATTTCATCACCTTGATCAAAAACACGCGGAGATAACAGCAGCTTTGATGACACACCGGCACGGACATCCGCACCATAATACTTTGCAAAGCTTTCCCGTGATGCGCAGACATACACCTGGACAGGTTTCGGAAAAGGATGATACTGCTTTGTTTCAATCTGCTGAATTGCCAAAGGGAGAAGAGCACTGACCTTTTCAGCATAGTTCCCGGCACCCGGCTCAAACAAAATTCTGGCATCATCCTGACTTTCAATGAAATGATCTGTTGACCTGAACAGTGCCATGGCATGGTGACTGAATGAACATCCTGTAAGCAGGACTGAAATCATGGCAAGCACCACCATTGACATGATTGGATGACCTTGAACTACTATTCTGAGCAGAAGGTTACGGCGTGTTTCAATTGGAGAAAAGCAGGAACAGCGTCGAAGGAACGGGCATAGTCTGGCTCCCCTTGGAAACATGGTTATGAACAAAGGCATCCGTGGCATCGTTTGTATCGTTGTAGACCAGGTTAGTGGCAGAGGAATGAAAAACTATGAATTCTCCATTTGAAGAGATCGCTGGATTTCTGGAGGGCAAATTTCTCTCAGTATTGTCAGAGGCGACACTCACCCGTTTGGTTATCCCTGTATTGCGATCATGCAGGAAAATATCATAAGCATTATTGGTGTCACCATCAACAAGATTATTTGCTTCAGAACGGAAGGTGATAAATCGGCCATCTGAAGCAATAGCTGCCCGTAAAGACCATTTATTTCCCTGGGTACCATCAGAGGCCATACTCACCCGCTCAGTTACGTGGGTGCTAAGGTCATGAATGAAAATATCATATTGTCCATTGGTGTCATTGGGCGCAATATTTGAAGCTTTTGATTCAAATCCGACAAACCGACCGTCAGCTGAGATGCGTGTAAAAAAAGACCAGTTGTCAGCTTCTGTGCCATCAGAAGCAACACTTACTCTTCTTTGATCCTGTCTGTATGACTGGCGACGATCCTGGAAAACAGGGCATGAGCATTTTGCACCTTGTCTTACCGGCAATTCATCACCAGAATCGATAGCTCGAAACTGTTTATAGAGTTGAGTAGAACCTTATGACTCAAGTTTCGGACTTGCTTAATGTCCAGTCACAGCGGAACTATTCCGCAATAACCTTTGTCCTGTTTGTATCATATCAATTGCAATGC
>DQTH01000115.1 GCA_015662865.1 Desulfocapsa sulfexigens | reverse complement strand
CAAATCTTGACCCATTCGATAACGAGTGACCACAATATGTGGTATGTGCTGGAGTTATATGCATACCCCAGTAAACTTTTTTTTAAAAATTGAAAACAGGTTGAGTAATATTTGCTCTTCAACTGATATCTTCTTCAGAAGATGTTGGGTAATTGCTTTTGGTCAAAATCAACATAATGTTAAAATTCTAGACCAATAAAGGGTATCGATGCTTTGGTGGACTTTTATTATCAGGCTGCCATGGACAGAACTTATTGAAGTGATTTTTTTAAGAAAGGGTCATTAAAAGTTCTAGCGGCTCTTATTAATCTTCAGGATGGAATATTTTCATCCTGATGTTTCAAAAATAGTATATAATACATATCTCTTGAGTAGATTAACATCAACCAAGGAGAAAAAATGTTCAGACTCATTCCCCGAATTATCTCTTTATACCTGTGCATTTTGTTCCTTCTTCTGACAACAACTGCTCTGGCGTCAAGCGATTCATTGCCATCCTGGAATAACAGCGCAAGCAAGAGTTCCATCACAGCATTTGTGATGGCAGTAACTGATAAATCCAGCCTTGATTATGTACAGCCAAGTGAGCGTATTGCCGTCTTTGACAACGACGGCTGTCTCTGCTTAGAGCAGCCTGCCTATTTCTTCCAGTTGTTCTTTGCCATGGATATGGTTAAAGAACTGGCCGCAGATTACCCTGAATGGAAAACGCAGCAACCTTTCCAGGCAGTCCTTGAAGGAGACATGACGACTCTTGCTGCATCAGGTGAAAAAGGATTAGTTGAAACTGGTTTTTAGGCCCATGCTTGAGCTGCTGAACTAATTGCGGGCAAACGATTTCAAGACTTTTATCGTCTCTGGCGGCGGTATTGAGTTCATGCGTCCCTGGACCAAAGACATCTACGGGATTCCTCCGGAACAGGTAGTGGGTAGCTCCATTGTTAGCAAATTTAAGATGCGGAACAGAAAAGCTGTCCTATTACGTGAACCGGAGCTCAACTTCATCAATGATAAAGTCGGAAAGCCGGTTGGTATCAATCAACATATTGGACGCCGTCCGATCTTTGCCTTCGGTAATTCCGACGGAGAAACGAGAATTTGCCTATGACCGCGACTCCCACATGGGACGTCTTGACAAGGGATTGATCGAAGCAAAACAACAATGGCTGGACAGTTGTTGACATGAAAAAAGAGTGGAAGGTGGTCTATCCCTGATGGGAAACACAACAACGGAGGAAAACAATGACAGATAAACCAGGTAAACTTGATGCAACGAAGGCTTCAATTGAACAACTCCGTGATGAGATAAAGCTGAAAGCTCATCTCGGAAAGGCAGAAGCTGTTGAAGAATTGGAGAGACTTGAGAAGAAATGGGACTCTTTTCTAAAGCAATGTAAACCAGTTGCTGAAGAAGCGGGCAAGACCGCTGGAAATGCGGGTGCCGCCCTTGGACTAGTCGCCGATGAAATAAAGGCAGGTTATGAACGTATTCGTAAGCTTTTCTAAAAAATTGCGGCGTAATATTACGACAATTCACCTCTGACACGACACTAAGTCGGATCCGGTCGATAAGTAAAATTGCTTGCTTGATCTTTTGTAAGCTTCATCCTGGTATTAATTCCCCAGCCAGAACCTTCCAGGATGGTACTTAAATCCCTTCTTGTCAGCTTGTAATAGGCTGCAATACCGGCCGGTATTGCTATCAGGGCGGCAAAGATAAGCAGGGCAAAGATTACCGTCTTGATATGTAAACCTGCAAGGGTTTTAGTGATAAAGGCAAAGGAAGAACCAAGAGCCGCCACAGCAAATCCTCCTCCTGCGAGTAGACCGGCGGAGGCACTATCCTTTTTTTTCTTATCCTTTGATTTGTCGTCTTTGTGAAACAATTGTTCTTCCGCTTTGGAAGAAAATTCTTCCAGGCGCGAAAAGAAGGCACGGCTGATACGTACAAAAGGTTCAACCATAGCTTCGCTTATGCTGATGGGGTTCTCGACAATATCAACAACTTTAGCGTGTAGTTCGTTACCCGTAATATCGTTGAATATTCCCCATTTATTCAGGTGAATGTTGCCGCGGCTGCCGGAGGTAACCGGTACTGCGATCTCATACACTTTTCCATCATCTGCTCCATGGAGTTCACAATAGATGACGAAAATATTGCTGCTCTTGCTGGTTTCAATGTGATGTTTTCTGTCTTCCACCTTTACTGCCAAGGTGAAATGCCGCCCATCCATGACCAGTGTACCTTCTTCAAACAGTGCACGTTCCCGAGGGTTATAGAGTTTTGGGAAACTGATAAAGCTGTTCACAAGGGGCAGCATATACGCCTGATAAAGAAGCAGTCGTTCAAGTTCTTTGAGGTTATCAAGAACAAAGGCTGTTCTGTGGCTTTCTTCAATAAGTTCTTCAAGGATCTGTTGATAGGATGGGTCGGTCAGGTATTCCTGTACGGTTTCAGCTTCAATGATATCGACATGTACCTCGGGCATTTTGTCAGTCCATTGAACAAAGGGCTGAAAAATTTTCTGTAATTTATGAAATGATTCTTTGGTGAGATGTCGTGTTTTTTCGTCAAGCAAGGGTTTAATGACTGTCTGAGTCAGTTCGTTTATTTTTTTTGCAAAATAAGGGTTCATTTCGCCGGTTAAATTCAGGGTACCTTCGCTGTCAAGGATGCTGAGTGGTGCATTCTTTAAGTATGATTCCGCCTCCTCGATGTTTATGAGGTTGAGGGCTAGATTCCCTTCCGGTGTTTCAAGGGCACGACTGAGAAGTTCCGGATTGAGTCTTTTGATATCGCAAAGAAGGAAATACTGAATCAGTTTTTTCACAAGGGAATGAAACAGTGCATATCCTTCGGCAGTTTTCCTGCCAAGAGGCAGAGTTTCTGTGCCAGTATCACTATTCACTTCACCAGCTTCAAGCTGCCAGTCAATATAGTGTCTGCACTCCGCCATAAAACTAGTTAAACTGTCTTTATCAATCCCTTTCTGACCATTAGGGTGTTGCTTGCCTCCAACAGTGCGAAGAATATTTTCGATGTACTTACGTGTTTTGTCAGTTTTTGCTGCATCCACTAAAACAATACCAGCTTGATCCAGCCCTCCTTCGAGCACTTCTTTTTTTACTGTTCTGATTTGATTAAGTTTCACTGATTCCGGGGCGACTTTGAGTCTTGAAAGAACTTTCAATGCTGAAGAATGGATTCTTTCTCCCAGCTCCGTTTTTGTATTAATTGCAGTGAGAGATAAAGTAAGATTGTTTTCCTGGATCCCTGAATAATCCACCAGATGTTTTTGAAGGAAGCGAATACCATTTTTGATCTCCTCAGCACGAAGGCGTGTATCGTCATCGGTATCGAGCAGATGCAGAAAAGCAGGATCGATTTTCAAGGTTGAGACAGGAGCCGTTGTTGCTATCCATAATGCTTCATCCAACTCAAGTACTGCTTCAAGGTCACAATAATCGTTTATTTTGAAATGAAGACTACTTCCAAAGTTTTCAAATGATAATTGTGTGGAACACGACTGCTTAGATGGATTTTCTGAAGTTTGCGTTTGCATTATTGTTTTCTAGGATAAAGGAGGACAGGGAAGTGATGTCATTTTTTTTAAATAAAATAAGAAAATTAAATCATATCGCAGTAAACAGCAAGCTATATGCCTGTATCAAAGAGCATCATGCATTGTAGATACTGTCTCAACAAGAATCTGTCGCAGAATTTTAATTGCTGGATAGCACGACTTCAGCCCGGCTGTGTCTAAGGGATTCGAGAAAAATAGAGAGTGGGCAGTTATCAGTCAACTTCTTTCGGGATGCCTCCTGAATCAGGATTTTACAATACTCATAACCTGTATTATGGTAGTACGATATGAACATATCGAAGAAGCTGGTTACTAGATCTAACATACTGAATAAAGAGAGAAAAGATGTTATGTCAAGTGTTTATCGATTTTGGTGAACCCTGATTCGAGTCCCGTTCGCTGCGCCAGACGCAAAAAGGGTTTCAACCGATATTCGGTTGAAACCCTTTTTTTTGTACCCTTAAAGCATACAAGATTCGCCTATGGTATGAATCATAACCTCCTGGCGCTGAATGTGTCGCATGATTCAAGAGTTCCTTTTTGATATCCTGTCTTAAACCATTGAACCCGTTGCGCAGATGATCCATGGGTAAACGAATCTGGTGTGACATAGCCACGTGATTGCTTCTGCAGCCGGTCATCACCAATATGACTGGCAGCGTTCAAAGCCTCATCGATATCTCCCGGTTCCACAACATTCCTAACCCTGTCTGCATGATTAGCCCAGATTCCTGCAAAACAGTCGGCCTGCAATTCAAGCTTTACTGATACCTTGTTGAAGTCTTTTTTGGATAACTGCTGACGCGCCTGATGGACCTGGTCACTGATTCCAATCAGTTTTTGTACGTGATGACCAATTTCATGGGCAACAACATAGGCCTGTGCAAAGTCTCCGGGAGCATCCAGCTGGTTTCTGAGATCTTTATAAAAGGCAAGATCAATATATACCTGCTGATCACCGGGACAATAAAACGGACCCATGGCAGCCTGTGCATATCCGCATGCTGATTGAACCTGTCCGGTAAACAGTACAAGCTTTGGCTCCCTGTATTTTCCACCTTTTTCAGTGAAGATTTTATTCCAGGTATCTTCGGTGTCTGCCAAAACTACAGATATGAACTCGGCCAATTCCTGTTCTTCTGCAGTAGGAGGGGCTGAATTAACGCTTGCTGAAGGTCCTTGCGGTGCTCCTCCTGCCATGTTTAGAATCAAAGCAGGGTCAATGCCAAAGTACATTCCAACAAGAGCCAGAAGGAGCACTCCGATACCACCACCTTTCTTTCCTCCGGGGATCCGTATTCTCCGTCTGTCTTCAACATTTGAACTTCTTCTCCCGTTTTTCCACAGCATATACTTACCTCACGATGATATCTTGTTTTTGAACTTTTCATTCACCTGATAAACAAAAGAGAGAACTTCGGCAACGGTCTGATAAAGTTCTGTGGGAATCTCATCTCCAAGATCAATTTTTGATAATAATTCGACGAGATTCGCATCCTCCTGGATATGCACTCCAGCATCCCTTGCAGTTTCAATGATTTTCCTGGCGATTTCTCCCTGACCTTTTGCAACAACTTTAGGGGAAGATGTCGTCTGTGAGTCATAAAGGATAGCGACTGCTTTTTCCAGTTCATTTTTCTTCATGTTTATGGCTAAATTTTGGTATCAAGCATGGATTTCCCATCGGGAAGTAATTGAAGAATAAGATCATTTGCGGGATTACCGGCAGTATCGGTGAAGTTAATACTGATAGCATCAGTTGAGCTTATCATTTTCTTTAATTCATTCTGAAATTCACTTGTAAAGTTTTTGGCAAGGTCAGACTCGCAACCAAAACGTATATATAAACAATCTTCTGTCTGCAGAAAAATAATTTCGATGTTACCAAGAGGTTCCAGACTGAGGTGTAGTGAAAAACGAAGGGACTGATTACTTTTATCCTCATCATTAACCCCTTTTTTATCCTTTTCAACAAGTAGATACCCATTATCCAAAAAGGGAAGAGGAAGAGGAAAAATGAGCAGATTTTCAGATGATAAACGGAGTTGAGCAAGTTGATATAATTCGAGGGTGCCAAGGAATTTATTCGTGGCATCAGCAAGTTCACCACCATCTTTTAAAAGTGCTGCAATTTCAAGCAATGCAGCTTTTAGTGATTGCAAGGCAGCCTGTGATTTTCCTCCTGCTAGAGATGATTCAAGATCAAGCCCCAGGCGATTATGGAGGTGTTTGAGAGTTAATCCACTATTTTTATTATCAATCGGCAGCTGCTGCAGTTCGTAAAATGTTTTCAGTCCTTCCTGGGAATTTTGACTGAGTTTACTGAAAACAGGTGAGGATGAAGTTGTTAATGATTGGAATAATTTGCTGATATCTAAATTCTTTTCCAGCAATGTGAGAGTCTTACCGAAAAACAGCTCAGGATTTTTGGAAATTATTTTAAGTTCAAGTAATGGCTTGGTGGAGAGGACCTCAAGTTCCAGTTTTGATCCCGGACTCAAGCTTACAGTATCACTCTTTGCAAGAATTTTATCGCCAAGGATGTCCAGATAAAATTTGTTACTTCCTGCAGACTCGAGCACTGTTGCTGTTAGCGTCTGTCCCCGGGTAGCCTGTTGCCCTGACTGTTGTCTGCCACCGGAACCAGAAGTAGCTGAACCGATTGACTTGATCGCAGTGAGTGCATTGATTGGATTCATAATACTGTTCCTGTAGGGGGAAACACTATCTTAATGCAAAACAGTGTAGGCTTGCAGGTGTAAAATTATCCGGCTGTTTGAATTTTTTCCCGCAGATTGTTTCGTTGTTCCTGTAGGCAGAAAGAAATAATAGTATCTCTGTGCTTTTGAGATATTGAATCAAAATGGAATGCAACCTGATAGCGGCCTTTTCGTAATCGTTTACTTCTGACAACATGGCCAAGGCATTGAACGTTTTTTTCAATGCTTTTCAAGTGGATTTTAATTGCAATCTGGTGTTTGGTCGGAGGTTCTTCAGGCAATATCGCCAGCAAACCGGAGGCAGAAAGATCCAGAGTCTGTCCCTCTAATTCCCAACTTTGGATTTTTCCATCTGGTGATTCAGGCTCGAAATGGGCATTAATCGCAACTCGTGTGTCTACTCTGAAATATTCTCTGAGACTTTCCGAGTTAATAGAGTTTTTTGCAGAGAGTTCAATGGTTCGGTCACCGGAAATTTTAAGTATCCTGGCGGTGAGCGTCAGGGAAGATTTCCCGTTTTTTATCGAAATTGGACAATACTGATCTGTATCAATGTTAGACGGTAATGTTTTGGGAGGAAACACTAGGAAAAAGTTGGGCGCATCTGATACCTTATAGACACAATTGAGGCGAATAACCTGTTTGTCCTTTGTGGTTAAATCAATTTCAGCAGATTCACTATCTGCCAGTTTTTTTATAGTTTCTGTAATTGGTGCACTCACTGCAGATATTCCTCAACTTCCTGTCACTTTAACCTTTAATCGGAGAAGACGACGTTGAGCAACCATACAGCAGCCAATAATCGCATCTTGATCTTCGTCTTCTATGGCATCAAATTGGTATGCTACATCCCATAGCTTGTCAGTAAGTTGTGAAATTCGAACCGGCGTGGCAAGGGCTTTCACAATTTTTGTTTCTGAGGCTGGTAATGCTATTTCCAGTCGAACCTGAGTGTCTGCAGGAGGAGCAGTTGTTAAGCTTGCCCGAAGTCCGGAACCACTGAGATCAACAGTTGTTCCGTTTATTTTCCATTTGTCTTTTTCGTCAGCAAATTCATCAGGAACAATGGATGTGATCATGATCGGAACAGTGCAATCAACCCTGAAGTATTCGCGCATCTGTTCGTGACTGATGGTTTTAAGGATTCTCATGTCCAGAGTCTGTTTGTTTGGCGCCTCTACAATATTACTCTCCAGGGATATACATTGTCCGCCAACGTCCAGACTGATAAGACACAAATTACTCCTGTCAATTCTGTCAACTGGTAGAGTTCCTGAGGGAAAGAGTAGTTTGAAATGACAACCGGAACTTTTTTGCAGGACACATTGAATCAAAAGTCTGTCTTCCCTGTTAATTAAGGGCAGAAAAAGTCGTACAGGTTTGTCATCCGATATTTGAGTTAGACAGTTTTCAAAGTCTGACACGAAAGCTCCTTAGTATGTATGGAAATAGTGATAATATCATGATGGTACAATATCTGATAACATCATTTTATCATCTCGAATCTATTGTATCAAGAAAGTATCTGAAAATTAAAGAAGTGTTAATGGGAAAAGAGGGTTATGGCATCACAGATGACAATGAGAAAGGCAAAGTCTGTTCAGGTTACTGATTGATTACGCTTCAAGGCAAGCTGCCAGGTTCCTTACCCGGTTATACTTTTTATTCTAGTGTATTAATCTCTCGTTTCAGTTGATATTTTCTGGCTTTGACCTTTACCGTTACAGCATCACAAAGTGATGAAGCTTTACCAAGAATTCTCTGATAGTTGCCGATATTTGGAGAAGAAAGTACCTGAGGGCCAGAGTCAGCAATTACTTCAATGATAAAATCATCAAGTATTCGCTGTTTTTTTTGCAGGGCGCTTAACTGTTGGCACTGTGTGAGAATAACTGCAGGAGAGAGTGACACCAGGTTATCAGATAGTGACGACGCCACATTTATGAGATTTTCATATTGTCTGATACTGTTCTTTAAAAGATCGTCTATACTATTCATTGCTTACAGGATTCAGTTGATAGTAGTATATATCACAGCATGTTGTTTATGTTCCTGCCGTTTTTGATTTCAGTTGATTGATAGCCTTTCATGGCAGAACGACCGTTTTTGATTTGTCTCAGTTCACTTGATATCAGTGATTTGATACTTTCCAGCTTTGGGACAATCTGTTTGTTTACTTTGAGGACTTCATGAATCAGTTCAGCCCGTTCTGCAATTCCTTCCTGTTGACATGATTCCGGTGATTCTTTGAGAAATTGTATGATTTTTTTATCAGTGCGGGATGCACGTTCCTGTTTTTCAAGAAGGGCCTTACCGGTGATATTGAGATCTTCAATGCGGTTATTCATACCGGGATCAGTTATAGTTCCCATTAAGGCAAGAATATCCGTATATTCGTTTATGGATGTCTGAATAAGAGATTGTAGAACCATTGTATTGAAAAGAGGAGTCTAAAGTTTTTAAAATTAGCTGTTTTGAATAATTATCCGGAAACAGCAACAGTTGAAAGTTTTGCTTTATTAAGTCTTTCCTGAGCCTTTTGCTCTATTTCCTTTTTATTAACTAGGATTGCCTCGGCCCAGGTCTGTCTCAGGTCAACAAGTAATTCTTCAACAATTTTTAAGCTTTCTTCACCGTCTTCAGATCCGGCCTTATTCAGTTCCCTTAACATGAACTGATATAAACCATCGAGATCTTCTGAAATTTTTCCACCGATGTCATGATTCAATGTATTTGAAAACTCGACAATAATTGCAAAAGCTTTACTGATTCTTCCTAATTTTTCAGTCTGATCGTTTCTTTCGCTGGCTGCAATTGCCTGGCGAGTGAATCGAATAGCACCATCATAGAGCATGATCAGTATCTGTTCCTGGGAAGCGGTTGCAATATGATTTTGGTTATATTGTTGTTGGGCAGCGTAAGCATTCATTATTATTTACCTGATACCATGTTTGACAGCATGTCCATTTGTTGAGTAAGAAAGTCTCCCTGTGAGTTCAGACCGCTAACTAGTTGTTCCATAGCCGAGAACTGGGCACGTAATAATAGTTCTTTCTTTGCCATTCGGGGTTCCATTTGGCTGATATTATCGTCCAGCCGTTCTATTGTCTGATCATAGCTGTGTTTTTTGTTTGCATATAAACCACTAGAAGTACTGGTAATGTCGAGAAGATAGTAATTGAATTTTTTCATTACTCCGTCAACATCATCCTTACCGGACAGGAGATTGGCCACATCGTCATAGTTGTCAGCAAGAGCTGCATCCATTTTGACGTTATCCTGACGCAAGGTTCCATCCATCTGAGTAGTGATGCCGATTTGTGATAAGATACTGAAGCCACCATTGGTATCGACAACATTTGTAAGAAGAGACTGCAGTCCTCTTTTTACTCTATTGATAGAAGCATCACCGCGGAGAACAGACCCAAGAAGTTCCTCTTCCTCACCGTCTTCACCGGTTGTAGTTGATGCACCACCAAATTCATCGTAACCGGAATTAATCCAGTTCATTGCTTTATTGTATGTGGTTATAAAGGTAGTTAATTTTTCCTTAAGGGCGTCTGTATCGGGTTCAACCCGCATTTGATTACTGATATAAACCGGTGGATCTGCCCATTCCCAGGGATCTACCCCATCTTCTGCCGTACCTGCATAGGATGTTTTACTCACTTCATTAAGGTTTAAGGTGATTCCATTGATTGCTTTGTCAATTGTATTGGAATCACTGACGACTTTGATGCCATCTATAAAAACAACAGCCTGTTGAGCTGTTTGAGCCTGAGTTGTAGCGAAATCAATGGGATTAGTATCTTCATCTTGAAGATTACTGGAAAGAGTAAATGAAGAAGAAGAATCAACACCTGTGAAGACCATATGATATGGTGAACCTGTACTTCCATCATTGATAATTGTGGCTTTGACTCCTGTAGTATCGGATATCTCATTGATTGCAGAAGCAAGTCCAAGAAGAGAATTATTCGTGTCATCAATGATAATATCAGTACCATTTACGTTGAACGTTCCAGATCCGAGCAGAGAGTCTGTTTGTGATGACCAGCCTTCACTGATAGTCTTTTGAACTTGTGACAGCTGAGCGACTGAAATGTCATAACTTCCACTGACAGCACTACTGGCTGATGCAGAAAAAGCATCTTCTGAACTTAGCTTGACTTCACTTGTTCTGACTTGACTGGTAAGAGTCATGGAGCCCACAGACTCTTTTAAGTCGTCAAGAATTGTTTCAAACTGGGCAAAGGCATCCAGCCGCTCTTTTTCGGAAGTCTTTTTGGCCTCAAGCCGGTCGATTGGGATACGTTCGATTTCCATTAATTGTGTAACAATGGAATCAGTATCCATGCCCGTGGCCAGGCCGCTAAAAGTTATATCAGACATAATGAACCTCGGTGGAGACAGGATGCAATTATCCTGTTAACACTTGTAGTGATTATTTACCTACATTTTTCTAGTGAGTTACTTCAGTTTGTTAAATCTGCGTATTGACAATGTTTCCACGCAGATCCGCTAAAGTTTCTCTCAGCTGCAGTATTTCGTCAGAAGGTATTTGTCTGACAACTTCTTCTGTTTTGGCGTCAAAGATTTTCACGATAAGTTCAGAATTATCATCACGCTCAAAACGAACACTATACGTACCATCTTCTGTTACAGCTTTAATCTGGTTCAAGAGTTCTTCTGGTTGAACCTGTTTCTCCTCTGGTGTTGCCTGGGGAGTATCCGCAACTTTTTCTTTGTTTTTGCGCTGCAAATCAATCTGGTCTGAGACCATTGAATTTGTTTGCATGGCTCCGGAACTGCTGATTGCTTCAACGTTCATGATTTTCTCCTTTTTTTCTGAAAGGTTAAATTCAGGTTTTCCTTTTATTGAGCACGATAAAGTCCTCGTAACGGGTGGCGAACCACCCGCAACGAGGGGAAAAGGTTAAACCAATCAAATTAACCGAGCAGTGACAGGGCCAGCTGAGGAGCCTGGTTTGCCTGGGCCAGAATAGAAACACCGGCCTGCTGGAGAATGTTGTTCTTGGTCATTGCTGATGTCTCCTGGGCAATATCCGCATCCAGAATTCGGCTGCGTGCAGCAGAAAGATTCTCAGATACATTGGAAAGGTTGGCGATGGTCGATTCAAAACGGTTCTGAACCGCACCAAGCTCACCACGCATATTGTCAATTTGCATAAGAGCGCCGTCAATTGATTCAATGGCATCGGCTGCACCGGTGACGGTGGTAATGTCAACGTTGTCAATGGAACTTAACTCACTGACGTTTGCAGCATCGGCATTAGTGGAAAAGAGAGAACCTGCGCCAGCAGCAACATCACTGGTAACATTGAAGCCACCAGAGCTGGAAAAGGAAACTTCTCCACCAACTGTTGAAGAATCAGTGTTAGTTGCAGCACCAATTGTTACAGCTGATCCTTCGCTTCCGGTAAGATCCATGGTCTCGCCGGCAGTACTGTGAAGCATGTCTGAGATCTTAATGTCATAGCCTGCAGATTGTGACAGAGTTATACTGGTTTTGTCAGCACTTAAAGTGGCTGTAATACCGGTATTACCTGCCTGTTCTGTGATAGCTGTGACCAGGTTGGTAAGATCATCTGAAAGTACTGTTGCATTGATGGAAACAGCTGATGTGTTGGTTCCCTGCAGGTCAAAAGTTACACTGCCGTTTGCAGAAAGATCGCTAAGTGTTGCAGTAGTTTGAGCTGAAGCAGTTACACCTGTATCAGCAGCTATTGCATTAACCTGACCGGCTATAACAGCAGCCGTATCTCCAGCGCCGACAGAAAGAGTTTCTGAACCTTCCTTACCAATTACTGTAAGGGTCTGAGCGCCAACATCATTGGCAGAACTTGCGGCAGCAGCAGATGTTGCGCCTTCGATGGCAAAGTCTGCCGTGGCATTATCACTGTCCAGCGAATTGTTACCAAGACTTGCAGCTTTGGCGGAACTGATACCAAAAGAGATTGTCTGGTTTGAATTTGCACCTACCTGGAACTGAGCTGAAGTCATTGAACCGTCAAGAAGTTTCTTTCCATTGAACTCAGTGGTTTCTGAAATTCTGCTTATTTCCTGTTTAAGCTGATTAACCTCAGCCTGGAGGGACGAACGGTCAGAAGCACTGTTTGTATCATTTGCTGACTGAACAGCTAGTTCACGCATACGCTGCAGGATATTGGTGGTTTCCTGAAGTGCACCCTCAGCAGTCTGAGCAAGGGAGATACCATCGTTTGCGTTACGAGCTGCCTGATTCAAACCGCGGATCTGCGAGGTCATGCGATCTGAAATAGCCAGTCCGGCTGCATCATCTTTTGCTGAGTTGATGCGAAGACCGGAAGAAAGGCGCTGCATGGATTTTGCAAGTGCAGATTGAGATGTACCCAAGTTACGTTGGGCGTTAAGAGACATTACATTTGTGTTAATAGTGAGTCCCATGATATTCCTCCATGAATATATTGTAATGGGTTTTGACTCGGCATCCTTGCCAAATCATAAAAAAAGTTACTACTTGTTTCCAACTTGTAGATTAATTTTTTCCAGGTCCACCTCCTTTATTGATTATGGGTTCAGTGTTAATTTTAGCTTTGTAAGTTTATCGACAAGTAATGGAAGAGAGTTTAGGGAAAAATGAAGTATTTTTGAAAATAATTGGCTGGGAAAAATAGATGGTGTAATTCCAGAAGGTTATGTGTCGAAAAAAAGATCAGAATAATTGTTTTCTGGTTTGAAGGTGAGATTTCCGTTATTTGCCTGGAAAACAAGACAGTTTCCTGGTGTGTTGCTGTTTATGACACTGCAGCCCTGGGAAATGACTGAACCGTTTTGAACATGGCTGGATCCAAGAACTGCAGTGTTTGGGTACAGCGTCACATTGTCTTCCAGTATCGGTGCGACACCATGACTCTTGCCCACCGTTGAATTCTGGTAAAGGACGAGATAATTACCATAAGTAGCTTTTGCTAAAACTATGCCGGCAGAATGTCCGATAAAGAAAATATCAGGCATTTCAATTTCGTAAAAACAGTCGATTCCGTTAAGTGCTTTGTTGAGGAAAAACAGTTTTGTACAGATCTTAATGTTATCGCCTTTTTTCCACAGACTATTTGAAAGATAGTAAAGAAAAATTGCATACTGGGAAGAATGTAAGTAATCAAATTCTCCTGAACGCCACATTTTGACAGGGTTGATACACACTTCAAGTCGGGTAAGCGCTTCATCAAGACAACTGTCGATTGTTTTTTTTGTGTTGTCCTGTCCGTCAGGGAAAAAATTTTCCAGCTGTGCTGTGGTATAGTTCAATA
The DNA here is from genome assembly GCA_015662865.1 of Desulfocapsa sulfexigens. GTDB lineage: Bacteria > Desulfobacterota > Desulfobulbia > Desulfobulbales > Desulfocapsaceae > Desulfocapsa > Desulfocapsa sulfexigens_B. The sequence continues at coordinate 14,683 of DQTH01000115.1, read as the reverse complement.
ACTCTTTCCGGCTGAAATCAACTAATTTCAACATGGTGATACCTCTAAAACATTTGTTGCGGGCATATGTCAGGAGTGCATGTATTTCATGTATACAAGAGCGGGTGCATTTTCTTCGGCATCGTTATCTTCAAACCAGATACAGGAATCATTGCTTATCCTCTTCGATAGAGGAATCCGTTTTTGCTCAACAAAGCCAACCTTCTGATAAAACATGACAGCAGAGTTGTCAGATCTGACTCTCACCCAGGCGTCATTTAAGCCGAGACTTGCGTCAGCCCAACGCAGAAGAAGCTGTAAGGCTTCTTTCATCAATCCTTTCCTGGCGTTTCTTCCTCGTACTATTGCATCGGCTTCAACATAACCAGTCTGCCAGTTAATAAACCCCAGTCCCACATGTCCTATTGAAATCCCATCCAGCGTATCAATCATAAACATGATTTTTCCGGGATCTTCAGCGACGGATTGTACAAGCCAGGATGTGGTTCTTTCATCATGAGAATGAAATTCTGTGAGAAAAGATTTAACAAAACGATTTCTCCATTCACTCAGCAGTCGAACATCGGTTTTATTTATTTTATCAACGTCTGTCGCGATGGGGCGAAGGAGTGCCTCCACCGGATTGCCAAGTGGCAATACCAGTTCAGGCACAGTTCCTGCTGATTTTTTTAACTCCAAGAGTAGTTTTGAAGAACTCATGGTCAGTCCTGCTTGGTGAAATATTGAGCGATGTTTTCGCAGATAGTATCCACTATGCCACTCTCCATTTTAGAATGTAACGGAAGTGACAGAATCTCATTGCCAACTTTTGCAGTAATCGTAAGATCTCCTGCCTGGCAATCTTTCCATAAGCTGAACCAGTGTCCGGGTTGCCAGTGAACTCCTGTATCGATACCTTTTCCTCTGAGAAAATCCCGCAAATCATCCCTGTGTTCACCTGGAACACGGATATAATAGAGAAAAGGATTCACTTCGGTAAAGTCAGTTTGAGGGACTCGCACCAATGAAATATTTCCCAGAAGGCTGTTATATCTTTTGCATGCTGCCCGCCTGGTCTCTGTTATAACATCAAGTTTGGAGAGTTGCGCAAGTCCGACAGCTGCATGCATGTTCAACATATGGTATCGATAACCAACCCGTTCAACGTCAAATGTCCAGGCCCTTTTGTTTTGATACATTACTGAAGCAGGCTGTTGCATTCCCAGCAATCTTAATTCATGTACCTGCATCAATTCTTCCTGAGTTTTTACAACGATGGTTCCCCCATCAAGACAGGTGATTGTTTTCACTGGATCATGACTGAATACGCAGATATCAGAAAAACTTCCGACTGGTTTCCCTTTATAGAAAGAGCCAAAGGAGTGGGCTGCATCATGGATTACCCGTAATTGATATTTCTCAGCAAAATTTTTCAGTTCATCATGATCGCAAAGAATACAATCGTAATCCATTGCAATGATGGCTTTTGTTTTTGAGGTGACTAATCCGGCAGCCTTTTCAAGATCAATCGCCAGGGTAGTATCATCACAATCACAAAAAATAATTTTGGCTCCAAGCCAGCTGATAGCCTGAAAATCTGCGGAACAGTTAAATGAAGAAACAATGACTTCATCATCTTTTCCCACTCCGGCAACAATAAGAGCAATGTGCAATCCTGCAGTACCTGTGCTTAGCGCTGCAACATATCGATTTTCAACACCGAGTATTTCTTTGATTTTATTTTCAAATTCACTCACATAACTTCCCATGCCAAGCCAACCGAGTTTGAGTGACTCCGTACTTGCATCAATTTCTTCCTGCTCTATAAGAGGTTTGAATACAGGAATCATGGCATCTCCTTCTTGTTGTTAATTATAAGTCAATTACTGGAAGATAATTTCTAGTCAATTTTAAGTTCAGGCACAGCAGTGACAAACTTTCCATCCCATTGTCTGATGTACTTCAGTTGGTTTTTTACTTCATCGCATAGATTCCAGGGAAGGATCAGCACCCGGTCCGGCCTGTCATTTTCCAGATGGGCCTCAGTCACAATGGGGATACGGCTGCCGGGCATGAATTTATCCTGCTTTGCCGGATTTTTATCCACAACATAATGTAAAAGATCAGATCTGATTCCTGCAAAGTTAAGAAGCGTGTTTCCCTTTGCCGCAGCACCATATGCTGCTACTTTCAGATGCTGCTGTTTACATTCAAGCAGGAAAGAAAGGAGGTTGTTTTTCACAAGCTCGGTTTTTTTCTGAAAGTTTGTATAGAAAGCAGAACTATTGATGCCTTCAGCTTTTTCAACGGTAAGAAGTTCATCCACCCTGTCGGTTCGTTCATGACTGTTTTTATCCGCCCGTTGTGCATATATTCTCAGGCTGCCACCATGGGTGGGTAGCTGTTCCACATCAAATATCTGTAATCCATTGCAGGAAAAAATAGTTTGTACTGCTGTAAGGGATAAGTAGGAATAGTGTTCATGATACACTGTATCAAACTGGTTTTCCTTTACAAGGCATAGAAGATGTGGGAATTCAAAAGTGGCGACACCCTGCGGCTTGAGCAAAGTTCTGAAGCCTGAAATGAAATCATTGATATCCGGAACATGGGCAAGAACATTGTTTGCCGTCATCAGATCAGCAGCATGTCCCTTTTTTACAAGTTTTTGCGCAAGTGACTCACCGAAGAATTCTTCGATGATTGTTATTCCTTTCTTCCTGGCTACTTCAGCAGTACCTGAGGTGGGTTCAATTCCAATACAGGGTATTCCCGCTTCCTGGACAAACTGAAGGAGGTAGCCGTCGTTTGCTGCGACTTCACAGACCTCGCTGTTGGATCCCAGAGAAAACCTGTCTATCATAGAGTGCACATAGTCTCTGGCATGATCCAGCCAGGTTTTTGAAAACGAACTGAAATAAGCGTAATCTGCTGTGAAAAGGGACTCCGCATTTGAAAAATCTTCGGTCTGCACAAGCCAGCATTTTTCGCAGACCAGTAAACGCAATGGATACCACTGTTCAGGTGCATTCAGGGATTCAGCAGTCAGATAGGCATTTGATGGCGGCGCAGAACCAAGATCGAGAAAAGGATGTTGCAGCAGAGTTCCGCAATGGCGACAATTCACAGTTGAACTCCTTTGAAATCATATTTGATATTCGAGTGTGAAAGATCACGATCGGATATCTGCTTAGCAGAAACGGGCCAGTCAATGGCCAGTCGCGGATCCTGAGGATTCAAACCTTGTTCAGATTCAGCATCATAGGCTGCAGAATGAAAATAGATTAGTTCCACATCATTACTTAATGTCTGGAAGCCGTGGGCAAAGCCCTCAGGAATCATGAGTGAAAGGCAGTTCTCAGCAGACAGGTTAATGCCGTACCATTGAAGAAAGGTTGAAGAACCGGATCGTATGTCAACAGCAACATCCCAAATTTCACCTTTCAGGCAATTGACCATTTTTCTTTCCGAGTGGGGCGGCAGCTGAAAGTGCATTCCTCTTATCGTACCCTTTAATAAAGTTAAGGTATGATTGATCTGGGCAACGGGTTTGGACCAGCCAGCCAGAGCCAATTCTTCATTGCAGAACAGACGTGATAGAAATCCTCTGGTATCAGATAGTTGCTGTCGTCTAATGATTTTAAGGCCAGCCAGCGGAGTTTCTATGATTGTAAAGCGATTCATAACAAACTCTCATACTCAGTGATTTCAGCACTGCAGAGTTCACATGGGTCAACGCCCTGTGAAAACTGCAGATACCATGTCATTGTATGCTCAATGGCATCTTTAAGGGACCACCTCGGTTTCACTCCAAGGATGGTCTTTGCTTTGGCGATATCAAGGGTCAAAAATCCTGCTTCATGGGGGCCATCACTGCTGTCACCCCATATTATTTTTCCCCTGCCGTAGCTTTTATTCGCCTGTTCGATCACTTCTCTCACAGTTGCTGCAGTATTTGTTTCCGGTCCAAAATTATAAGCGCCTGCAAGTTCCATACGTCCGGATATTTTTTCAGAAAGTGTCAGATATCCTGCAAGAGGTTCCAGGACATGCTGCCAGGGACGAATCGCCATGGGACTGCGAATTGTCAGAGGGGTGTCATCTTCCCAGGCTCTCACCGCATCAGGAATTAATCGATCTTCTGACCAGTCTCCTCCCCCTATAACATTACCTGCCCGAGCTGTCGCCACAGCAATTCCTTGATCTGCAAGAAATGAATCACGATAACAACTTGTTACAATTTCTGCGGCAGCTTTGGAGGAGCTGTATGGGTCGTGACCACCAAGTGTATCATTTTCACGATAGGGATAGGGCCACTCCTGGTTTTGATAAACCTTGTCTGTGGTAATAATTACTGCTGCCTGCACAGAATCGACTCCACGCAAAGATTCCAGAATATTTGCAGTTCCCATGATATTTGAAGAGAATGTTTCCAAAGGATCTCGGTATCCGGCTCGAACAAGTGGCTGGGCCGCAAGATGAAAAACCACATGCGGTGATATTTCTCTGGTCAGTTTTGACAGCTGCTCTGCATTTCTGATGTCGATGTATCTGCTGTCAATAAGCTCATCTATCTTTATCAGAGAAAAAAGGTTTGGTTCCGCAAGAGGAGGTAGTGATACACCCGTTACTCTCGCACCCAGAGCGGATAACCAGAAAGCCAACCAGCTCCCCTTAAATCCGGAATGCCCGGTCAGCAAAACTCGTTTGTCTTTCCAGAAAGATCTGTTCGGTTTCATTTCCACATTTTCCAGGGTGCTTTACCGGATTGCCATAAATCGTCCAGAAGGATTTTTTCCCTCAGAGTATCCATTGGCTGCCAGAAACCGGGATGTTCAAAAGCCATCAGCTCACCATCATTTGCAAGACCTGTCAGGGGCTCCAACTCCCAGCTGGTTTTGTCATCTGCAATACGTGCAATGCATTTTGGTGAAAGGATAAAAAAACCTCCGTTGATCAACCCCCCATCACCACGCGGTTTCTCAGTGAAACCCAGAACATTTTTTTTATCTAAACTCAGTGCACCAAATCGTCCGGGAGGCTGGACTGCTGAGACGGTCGCAAGTTTACCGTGGGAATTATGAAAGGCGATTGATGCAGAAATATCTATGTCTGCAATACCATCACCGTAGGTAAAACAAAAAGCTGTTTCGTCCTTCACATATTCAGCAACCCGTTTCAACCTTCCTCCGGTCATGGTGTTTTCACCCGTATCCACAAGTGTGACCTTCCAGGGTTCTGCATGTTGCTCGTGTACTTCCATATTGTTTTTAGTCATATCAAAGGTCACATCAGACATATGCAGGAAATAATTGGCAAAGTATTCTTTTATGAGATAACCTTTGTATCCGCAGCAGATCACGAAATCGGTTACACCATGGGCTGAATATATCTTCATGATGTGCCAGAGAATAGGTTTCCCACCGATTTCGATCATAGGTTTGGGTTTAAGATGGGTTTCTTCACTAATCCGAGTACCCAGGCCACCAGCAAGAATCACTGCCTTCATTGTTGTTCCTCACACCATTTTTGAAACATTTTTTTGTACGCTTTTTCTACCTTTTCGGCATAAGCCGGCTCATCCATTAATGGACTGCTTTCCATTTCCTGACGCAGCCCTGAGCGTAATCTGCCAAGCTTGTCAAGATCTGTGGCCAGAGTCACAGCTGTTTCTATATATTCTTCTTCTGTTCCTGCAATCCACTCAGGATGACCCACACCTTCAAGAATGGAACAGCCAAGACGTCCAACACTGGGGCGATCTGCCAGAGTGATGAAAGGAATTCCCATGTAAAGAATTTCCAGCAGAGTGGTTCCGGAGTTGTGGGGAAAGCAGTCAAGACTGATATCAAATCCGCGTAAAATATCCCAAGGTGGGGTATGGAAGCCGATTTGCAGGCGTTCCGGTCCTATACCGTGGGTAAGAAACATGGCAGCCATTTCCTCATGCATGGTAGCATCTCTGAAATTATTGCTGTCTATTACCAACCTTGATCCTTTAACTTGCTTAAGAATTTCTGACCAGACGCTGATTGTACGATGATTAATGCGCACAGCCCTGGTCAGCATGCCAAATGTAATATAGCCGCGTTGGTCTGCCGGCAGAGGGCTGACATCACCCATTCCTTCGGCCGGCCGATAAACAATGGATGGAGTTTTAAGCCGCCAAGGTGTTTCTGAAAACAATTTTTCGCTTCCCTCGGGAGCCGTGGCATGATCTGTCAGGTAATAATCAATTGCCGAGAGGCCTGTTGTATAACCAAAATCAAGCCAGTGCATTGATACCGGAGCAGGTTTCAGGGCAAACATTCCCAGACGGTTATGTGCGGTGTGGCCTGCGAGATCAATGAGAATATCAATTTTATCCTTTCTGATTTTGCTGGCAAGTGCAGCATCACTCATTCCAACCGTGGTTATCCAATGATCAACATAAGATCTGTAACGTTCGGATACAGAATCTTCATTGGTCATTTCCGCATATGCAAAAATTTCAACTTTGTTTTTATCATGATGGGCCAGCAGCGGTTCGAAAAAGTGACGTATTGAGTGTAATTTGAATTGAGGTGAAACGTATCCGATTTTTAACCGACGTTGATATTGAGGACTATTTGTATGCGGCTGCCACTCACGGTGGTGCGGAACACCGAAACGTGAGTTGAATCTCTGGTATTCTGTGAAGATCTCCTCTCCGTTTTTGTCAGGATGGTAATTGAGGAGAAAGAGCAGATTGGAGTGAATTTCTCTGGAATCCGGGCTCAGCTTCAATGCGTATCTTAACTGTTCTTCTGCTTCATCTATCTTCCCCTGCTCTTTGAGTACTGAACCAAGGTTGCTGTGACAAAGCGCGTAACCCGGATGGGTCTTTAAGGCTGCCCGATAGCTTTTTTCCGCTTCCCTATAGCGTCCCTGATCTTTGAGACATGCGCCAAGATTTATGTGGCTGTCCGTGAAATCCGGATTTATCTGCAAGGCATTTTTATAACAACTTTCCGCTTCTTTCAGATTCCCCTGTAGCTGTAGGATAATGCCAAGGTTGGAGTATGCCTTGAAAAAACCGGCCTTAAACTCAATGGCCTTCTGATACTGGTGCTGTGATTCTGTAAGACGATTCTGCCTCTGGTATAGATGGCCGAGGTTGAATCGTGCTTCGGCAAAATCATGCTTAAGCTCCAGAGCTGTTATGTAGTGCTTTTCTGCATTTTCAACATCGTCCAGTTCGATAAGAGTGTTGGCTAAGGCAAAATGAGTTTCAGCGATATGCGGATTTTGCGTCAGGGAAAGGAGATAATAATCCCTCGCTGTAATAAACTGTTTGTCTGCATGGAAAATATCACCAAGATTGTGAGAAATTTCTCTGTCATCAGGCGAAATCTTCAGTGCATTCTGCAGGATGGAAACTGCTTCAGCAGATTTGTTCTGCATTTTAAGACTGAGGCCAAGGGCTTTTAAGATAAATCCATTATTCTGAAATTTTTGTAGATGTAAACGGGCCAGTGTTTCACATTGATTAAATTTATTTTGTTCAAACAGAGTAATAAGTTCCCCTGTAACATCCTGCCCTGGATCCGGCTTTGATTCACTGTTCTGCAGGATGTTATCGTTTTCATTTATCGCTGATCCGGACAATTTCTTTTTAAGACTGGTTCTTAACTTGTCAGTCTCTTTACCTTCAAGGCCAGCCTGGATTGCTTTTTCCAGAAGCTGCCAGGCTGTTTCAATTTGTTCATTGTCGCTAAGAGCTTTTATATATGCAAGCCAGTAGGGACCATGTTCGGGGCAGGCATTTACAGCTGCTTCAAAAAAGGGCAGGGCACTTGAAGGATCCTCCTGTTTCAGTAATGAGCCAAGATTGAATTGTGCCTCATGGGTTTCAGGAGCGATTTCAATGATGGATTGATACAATTCAGCTGCTTCGGTCAGTAGACCGGATTGTTGACAGATCATGGCCTGCTGAAGTCCGTCAGTGATCAGTTTGGCATGTGATTTATCAGTTTCCTTATCATTCTGTGCCACCCATTGTTTAAACATTTCCCTGTAAGCAGTTTCAACCTTCAGGGTAAAGGCTTTTTCAGCCATCAAGGCACTGTTTTCCATTTCGTGTCTGAGGTTTTCTCTGAGGGAGTTGAGTTTTGGTAAATCACTGGCAAGGGCAACAACAATTTGTACGTACTCATCCTCAGTTTGCGCAATCCATTCAGGGTGTCCAACGCCTTCCAGGATTGAACTGCCCAATCGTCCCACGCTTGGACGGTCAGCAAGGGTGATAAAGGGTGAGCCCATGTATAATGTTTCGATAAGAGTGGTTCCTGAATTATGTGGAAAACAATCCAGACCAATATCAATTCTGCGGAAAAGATCCCAGGGCGGGCTATGAAATCCTATCTCCAGACGCTCTCTGGAAATGCCAAGCGCTGTAAAGTTGTTTATCATCTCTTCCTGCATTCTCGAGTCTTTGAAGTCACTGGAGTCAATGACCAGATGAGAGTTTTCGACACGTTTCAGGATTTCAGCCCATACCCTGATTGTTTTATAATTTATGCGAAGTGTTCGTGTGAATGTGCCGAAGCAGACGTAACCTCGTTCAAGAGCCGGAAGAGTGTTTACCACTCCCATATTCTCAGCAGGTCTGTATACAACACAGGGAGGCTCCATGCACCATGGAGTTTCTGAAAACAAACCTTTGCTTTCAGGAGGAACACTCACAGTATCAGTCAAATAATAATCGATTGCAGTCAAACCTGTGGTGTAGCCAAAATCCAGCCAGTGGAGAGATACAGGTGCAGGTCTACGGGCAAAGACTCCTAAGCGGTTTTTTTCAGTGTGTCCTGCCAGATCTATCAGAATATCAATACCATCGTTTTGAATTCGTTGTGCCAGCTCAGAATCTGTGCTTCCTGTTGTCTGCACCCAGTGATCCGCGTAGGATTTATACCGTTCTGTTACTTCATCACCGCTAACAAGATCTGTGTAGAGAAATATTTCGACTTTTTCTTTATCATGATGCGCAAGCAGCGGTTCCAGAAAATGACGTGTGGAATGCTTACGAAAATTGAATGACACATAACCGACTTTTAATTTTCTGTTCAAGTCATTATTACTGATAGATGGTGTACGCTCAGTCTGCAGTTGACTAAAGAAGCGCACGTTAACTTTTTCATATTCCGCAAAGATTTCTTCAGCGCTTTTATCCGGATGATTGTTAAGTAAAAATAGTAAATTGCTGTATATTTCGATATCGTCAGGTTTGAGTTTGATAGCTTCACGAAGATTTTCTTCCGCCTCTGACAGCTGACCTTTCCTGATCTGGATCAACCCGAGGTTCTGGAGAAGTTTACTGTTGGAAACATCGCTGGCCAGGGCCTGCCTGTAGATATGTTCTGCTTCTGTAAGTCGACCCTGCTTTTGCAGAGTAAGACCCAGATTGCAGTAGGCCATGGAATAATTTTCCTTATACTCCAGAGCTTTCCGATAAGAGGATTCCGCTTCAGCTAATCTGCCCTGTTCCTGATAAATACGGCCTAAATTATTGTGCGCTTCAGGCATTTTGGGCAGGAGTTCAATGGCTTTGCAGCAGACAGATTCAGCCTGATCAAGCAGGCCCTGTTCTTTAAGGATAAGACTAATGTTATTGTACAGCGCTGCTGAATTCGGCTTCAGATCCAAGGCTGCTTGATAACAGTCAATTGCTTCGCCAAATCTTCTCTGTTTTCTCAAAACATTGCCAAGGTTACAGAGAGCTTCAAAATGCTGCGGTTTCAGTCTGAGAATATGGGAATAGTATTTTTCTGCTTCTGTAAGGCTCCCCTGATCTTTAAGAATATTGGCCAGATTGTAGTGAGCATCAATGTGATGACTGTTTATTTCAATTGCTTTTTTATAACATGATACTGCATCATCCAAGAGGTTTGACTGCTGTAAGGCAATGCCAAGATTATAGTGGGTGTCAGAATCTTCAGGCAGATAATGGGTGGCCTGTGTCATTGCCAGGATTGCTTTTTCTCTCTGGCCCTGCTGAAAAAGAAGTGGACCCAGTACTTTCCATGCAAATCCGTGATGTGGATATCGGCTGGTGAGCGATTGGGCAAGTTTTATTGCATTATTGTTTTTTCCAGTATCATAAAGGCGTGCAAGCTTTTTGATTTCTGAACCTGGTGGTTTGGTAGAGACTGTTTTTCTCGTCTTTTTTGTTTTCTTTTTTATAGGCTTATTTTTCCGGGTGAAGTGTTGTTTGTCTGAAGATTGAGGAATTTTACACCAGTTGATGAACATTTTACGATAAGCATCTTCAACTTCTGCAGTAAAGTTTTGTTCATCCATCAGAGGACTGTCGGTCATTTCGGTTCGTAAATTTGAGCGAATAGCTGCCAGATTATTCAGGTCTGATGCAAGGAGCAGAGCTGTTTCAATGTATTCATCTTCTGTTTCTGCTATCCATTCAGGATGTCCAACACCCTTCAGGATTGAACTGCCCAGTCTGCCGACACTTGGCCGGTCAGCCAACGTGACATACGGAACCCCCATGTAAAGGCTCTCAATGAGGGTTGTCCCGGAGTTGTGTGGAAAACAGTCAAACATGATATCCATATTACGCAGAACATCCCATGGCGGGCTGTGAAAACCTATTTCCAACCGTTCCCGGTTGATACCATATTTCTTGAATTTATCAGCCAATGCATCCTGCATGGCAGGTTCTTTAAAACTGCTGCTGTCAATAATAAGTCTGGAGTTCTCACATTGTTTTAGAATTTGTGACCAGATTTGAATGGTTTTGTCATTGATACGTACAGCTCGAGTGAGAGTTCCGAAAGTGATATCGTTGTTGTGCCTTGCAGGCAGCGGACTGATATCTCCCACTTCCGCTGGGGGCCTATAGGCCAGGGCTGGAGTGTTTAAGTACCACGGAGTTTCAGAAAAGAATTGTTCGCTGCCTTTTGGTACTGAAGTCTGATCCGTAAGGTAATAATCAATTGCTGAAAGACCTGTTGTATAGCCAAAATCCAGCCAGTGGAGTGACACAGGAGCGGGACGCATAGCAAAAACTTTCAGACGGTTTCCAGATGTGTGTCCGGACAGATCCACAAGAATATCTATTTCATCTGTTCGAATGGTTTCATAAAGCGCACTGTCCGTCATTCCTGCGACAGGGGTCCAGTGGTCCACATAGGTATGAAAAAGATCAGCCGAAGAATCTTTCTGCTGCAATTCGATATAGGCAAAAGTTTCAACAACATGTTTATTGTGGTTGGCCAGGAGAGGTTCCACGAAAAAGCGTGCAGGATGTTTGCGGTAGCCCGGTGCGACATATCCAATTTTTAAGCGTCTTTCACTGTTTCTATCATTGGTATGCGGTAACCAGGCAGCATGCAGTGGTTCGCAGAATTTTTTATTAAATTCAACATATGCCTGGAATATTTCCTCAGGTTTTTTGTCAGGATGATAATTCAATGTAAACAACAGAGTACTGAATGCTTTAATATGATCTGGATTGATCTCCAGGGCTTTTTTGAGGTGTTCCTCTCCTTCCTTGGGACACCCCTGAGCCTGGAGGATATTGCCAAGGTAATAATGGGCATCAGCATGATCGGGCACTATTTGTAATACTTTTCTGTAAGTTGCTTCAGCTTTGAAAAGTTCATTTTGTAATTTGTAGGTGTTGGCCAGGTTGAAACATACATCAAAAGAATCAGGTGTATGCTTTAACGCTGCCATAAAACATTGGACAGCCTCTTCAAGCTGTCCTTTCTGCTGAAAAACAACGCCCAGATTATTGTAACCATTCACAAAATCATTTTGAAGATTTATGGATTGAATGTATGCACTTTGGGCTTCATCCAGGTGATTTTTTTGTTGAAGTTCAATGCCTCTGTTGTAAAAATCAGCCGCTTGAGAAGTTATGGCTGGAGTGTCCCCATCATTTGGCTGTAGGGAGGTATTATCCTGATTGCATGGTCGACTGGTGTCCTCTGACCATTTTTTGAACATTGCCCTGTACGCATCCTCAACTGCCCTGGCAAAACCTGCTTCATCCATTAAAGCACTGTTCATTAATTCCTGACGAAGATTGTTTCTCACTGACGCAAGTTGCTGTATGTCTGCAGCAAGGGTAATTGTTTTTTGTATGTATTCCTCTTCACTGCCTGCAATCCATTCGGAATGGCTGATACCTTCGAGAATTGAACTCCCAAGCCTGCCGACACCAGGTTTGCCTGCCAGAGTGATAAACGGTATTCCCATATAAAGGCTTTCAAAGAGTGTTGTGCCGGAGTTATGCGGAAAACAGTCAAGGCAGATATCGATATCTCTCAATATATCCCAGGGTGGGCTGTCGTAGCCAATATCAAGCTGTGTATCGTTTACACCATTTGCTGAAAATTTTTCTTTCAAAGAATTCTGGATAGCAGGATCTTTGTAATTATTACTATTTATAATCAGCCGTGATCCTTTGACCTGTTTGAGAATATCAGACCATACTCGTATGGTGTGGCGGTTGAGGCGAATGGAACGTGTCAGGGTGCCGAAAGTGATATGTCCTTTTTGTTTTGCAGGAAGCGCACTGACCTCTCCCATGTCTGGTGAGGGACGATAGGTGAAAGGTGGTACCGGAAGTCTCCAGAGCTGCTCAGAAAAAAGATCTTCGCTGCCAATTGGTCCTGTACTGAAATCTGTCAGGTAATAATCAATTGCTGTAAGTCCGGTTGTGTAGCCAAAATCCAGCCAATGCAAAGAAACAGGAGCGGGTTTTCTGGCAAAGACGCCCAGCCTGTTTTGAGTGGTATGACCGGCAAGATCAACCAGGATATCAATACCGTCATTATAAATACGTTCAGCAAGTTCATTGTCTGACAACCCTGTAGTTGGAAGCCAGTGGTCAAAATATTTCTTACAACGTAAGGTTATCCTGTCTTCACGGGTCAGTTCTGCGTACGCGTAAATTTCAAATCGGGTTTTATCATGGTTGGCAAGAAGAGGTTCAAGATGATTGAATACCGGATGGCTGTAAAAAGCAGGTGAAACATAGGCAATTTTTAAGCGCCGATCACTGTTTTTATCGTTTTTATGTTGTTTCCACTGCTTTTGTAGAGGGAGGCCAAATCGTCTGTTGTATTCTTCATATAGTTTGAAAATTTCGCTGGCGCTTTTATCAGCATGATAGTTTGAGACAAACAGTAATCCATCAAAAGCTTCTGAATAGTCAGGTTTAATTTCCAGCGCCTTGCAGTAATAGCGTTCAGATTCTTCCAAGTGACCTTGACCCTGGAGAACATTTCCAAGAGTGTTGTATGCGATGGCAAAATCTGGCTTGAGTTCAATTGCTTTACATAAAACTGTTTCCGCCTCGGAAAGTCTGCTGGTCCCCTGGAGGAGGTTACCAAGATTATTTAAACATTCTGCATATAAAGGGTTGAGTGTCAAAGCATGCCTGAAATATTTTTCAGCTTCCAGGTAGAGACCCTGATTTTTTAGATTGGTACCAAGGTTACAGAAAGCCTCAACATATTCTGGTTGAAGATGTATGGCTTTGTGGAAACATTCCTCTGACTCTTTTAAGTTCCCCTGTGCCATAAGGGTAACGCCAAGACTATTGTGTGCTTCAGCAAAATCATTATTGATACCAAGTGCCTGCAGAAGTGCTGCTGCAGAATCATTTAATTTACCCTGTTCTTTGTATGTAATCCCAAGGTTATTTAGGACTTCAGGGTCTTCCTGCAATAAACGCGCTGCCATTTTCATCGCATCAATGGCTTTTTCCAGATGTCCCTGTTGTTTGAAAATGGCTCCAAGTACTTTCCAGGAAAAACCATGATCTGGAAAATCTGCAAGAGTTAACAGGATTTTTTTCTCGCATTCTTCAAAGCGGCCCTGCTGATAAAGTGTAATAATATGGTCTATTGCGTCCTGAGCAGGGGAGGCAACTTTCTTTTGCTTGCTTTCTGGCTGACCTGTAATACTTGAAAATGGATTGTTTTGTTCATCCCTGTCTTTTGGCGTGATTCGCAATCGATTGGCTAGAGAATCGAAAGCTTCCCCATCAAGACCTGCCATTTGGGCGATTTCCAGCATATTGCGTGCCATGTCTGCCTGTCCGGACTGGTCGAGGGCATCAATATAGGCAAGCCAGCATGACCCGTATGTCGGATTGCTGTCCAATGCAGCTTCAAAGAAACGCAGGCTGGCAGCTGGCTGTTTTTTTTGCAGGGCTAAAAGCCCAAGAGAGTAATTGGCTTGAGGATGTGTTTCCTGAATTTTAAGAAGTTGATTGAAATGTTTTTCAGCTTCGTCAAAATCTTTATTTTTATAGTGATCACAGGCTATTTGATATAGCTGGTCAGCATATTGAGCTGAAGATTTGTCAGATTGTGATGACTGCGCCATGATTCAGAGTGAAATAATCTCTATCGGAAACATAATGACAATTTGTATTGCCTGAAAATATGAAAGAAATTTTAGATAATTCAGATTCTTATGATAATTTTGTCATGCAATGAGTTGTCTTGTCAAGGGATTATTTTTTTTAAAAAGAGACATCAAATGGAAAGGGTAAGAAGGAGGGGGAATAGCATAGCAGAAAGGATAGCAGATCATACCCGCTACCCTTTCTGATTATGTATTAATTTTAACTGGGGTATGCACTTGACTCCAGCGACTACTACATGTAGTGTAGTGGGTTATGGAAGAAAATTTTCCCCGCACGCTTCAAGAATTT
>DQTH01000034.1 GCA_015662865.1 Desulfocapsa sulfexigens | reverse complement strand
TGACACAGAAAGGGATAGATTTTCAAGTCGATTATAATCATTTTTGTTGTTTAACTCTTACAAAACAATAGGTTATGCAATATTGAGTTTTGTTTAACCGGACACTAGTGAGTGTGAGAGTGTTTTCCGCAAAAGATGCGTCAAACACATCAAGTGCACTGGAAAAGCTGGTGCCCTTAATGAAATCATCATTGTTCAGATTGAGCCAGCTTGGACACAAACCACAGATATTGACGGTGCCACCGCCTTTGAGTACTGCTTCAAGCATTTCGCGGTGGGTCGTGTTTTTGAGAGCAAAACGATGGAAAGAATCTTTTGTGACATATTTTACCGCACTGGCAGCCACATATACGGTGATATTGGCCCCATTTGCCATGGCCATTTTGGCCATTACCAAACCGGCACCTGCCTGAATATCATCAGCGGAACTGAGGATGATGACGATCATTTTTACCATTGTAACGGTTATTGGCCTCTGCTGCATAGGTAGACACAGACAGGATGCAAAACATAAACAGCGCTAGAATAGCGGTTAAAACTGTCTTCATGAAATCTCCTGAAATATAGATTGTCGATTAGTTTTCAATTGTGCATCGCGATGTTCTATTTATAAGAGAAGAGTTGGGATGGATTTATTCCCACTTTTTTTCTTATAAATGGAAAGCGGACCCGTACAGCAGAAGAAAATCGTGTAATTACAGTAGAATCTATATTGGCAGGTAGGGCTAAACTAACTTATGCGGCCAAAGCGAACAGCTGTCAGGCCAGGTGAGAATCTCTTGGAAGGCATTATCAGAATGCAGTTGTCATAAGGAGTTACTACTTTTCTATCTCCATCCGTTGCAATCACCGACCCTGCCTGGGGCAGGATTTCCATGCCTACATACTCTTCAACAAAACGAAACTCCTCGGTCTGAATGGTAACCGAATCTGTCACTTCGATGAATTTCTGAGGCGGATAGTTGTTATGACGAAAATGTTTCCCGGCAAACTCCATATTGATCATATTCAAAAACAGGAGAAACCGTAACGTGGTTTCAATGGCGACTTCGGCAGATCGTGCACTCCAGTGCTGCCCGCATTCAACCAAAAGAGCATTTTCAGAACAGGTCTGATCACCAAATTTGCCGTAATCACGCAAACGGCACCCCGCTGCATGACCATAGTCCTTGACAATATACTCCGGAATCGCGATGTCATATGCGAGGATTTTTCCTTTTTCCAATGCTCCACTCAATAAAAGAGCAGGTGTATCATTGAATAACGAATGAAGATCAAGCAGATAGTCAACCTGATCGATAATGGGACGCATCTCTCTTGCCCGACATCTTTCTATTGAATCAACATTACCATTCAGCTTGTCCAGGTCCCAGACCCGGTTGAAGTCTTCATCCACACACCGTGAGCCATTCGGATCCTGTGGATCAAAGGTAAGATATGCTGCAGTATTGGCAAAACTAAGCGTCAGTTTTCCCCGTTTTGGCCGAAGTCTGTTACGAAAGAAAAAATCCAGGGCCACAACGCCGCATAACTCGTTACCGTGGGTGACAGCATTAATCATGGCATGGGGGCCCGGCAGTCCGCTGTCAAAGCTTGTTATGTATTCAACTCCGGTATTGCCCTGACGGTAGGGTGAGATATCAACGGGCTCAAGTTCCATAGGGTAACTGTTGGCAATCATAGTTACTTATCTCCGGGAAGTACCATAACGTTTTTCGTCAGTATAATAGTCATCAAAGCCGACAATCTTCCGAACCTTTGCAAAAGGCATCACATTTTTCAAGGGTTTTCCCTCTCGTAACTCTTCTAACGATGTGGATATGGCCTGCATAGCCGAGGAAAGCAAGGCCAGCGGATAGGCTGCAATTTTAAAACCAATGGTGTGCAGTTCAGAGGGGGAAAGCACAGGTGTTTTTCCACCATCGATCATATTTGCCATATGGGTTCCCGGCACCTCTTTGCATATTATGCGCATCTCTTCGACACTTTCAGGTGCTTCTATAAACAGAATGTCTGCACCAATATCAGCATAGGTTTGCACCCTTGTAATCGCCTCATCAAGCCCGTGATCACCTCTTGCATCTGTACGAGCAATTATGAGAATATCCTGCCCCTCATCCCTGGCATCAACTGCTGCCCTTATCCGTTCATACGCCTCATCCCGACTGACAACCAGCTTCCCCTGTGTGTGCCCGCACCGTTTGGGTGCAACCTGATCTTCTATCATCACAGCAGCAAAACCCGCACGCGCATAACCATCAACAGTGCGGCGAACATTCAATGCATTGCCATACCCGGTATCTCCGTCGCCCATTACCGGAATGGAGACAGCAGTGCAGATTGTTCTTCCCTGATCAAGCATCTCACCATAAGAGATCAGTCCGGTGTCCGGCAGTCCCAACCGTGCTGCTGAAACAGCAAAACCGGACATGAATGTGAAAGGAAAGCCAGCCTGTTCAATCATCTTTGCTGAAAGTGCATCATAACAGCAGGGCATGACATGGCATTGATCCTGAGCCAGGAGATTACGGAGTTTTTCTGCTTGTGTCACCATAGAAACAGGTGGTTTATCCTCTACAGTTTATAGGGAATAAAAATAGCCAAATCCGGCCAGAACCAAAGAAGCAGGACGGTTCCCAACATTATTAGAATAAATGGCCAGACACCCTTTATGACTTCTGAAATGGGAGCCTGTGCCACTGCCTGGATGACAAAAAGATTGAGCCCCACGGGTGGAGTAATCAGCGCACATTCAATCATAACAACAAAAAGTACACCAAACCAGATAGGATCGATACCAAGGGCACTCAGCGACGGGTAGAGCACCGGCATCATAATAAGGAGCATGGAAAGGGATTCGAGAAAAAATCCCATGATCAGCAGCACCACACAGACAATCAGGATAAAGATTCCCGGCTGGGTAATGTTTGCGGCCATTGCTTCTGATATTTCATAGGGAATTCGGTAGAGAGTGATTGCCTTACCAAATATTTTTGCCCCTGCAATGATCAGGAATATAGTCACCGTCGTCTTCATCGAGTCATTGACAGCCTCTTTTAACTTAAGCCAGGTCATCCGACGCATTGCATAAACGATAACAAGAGCTACAGCAAATCCGATTCCTGCAGATTCTGTTGGAGTAAACCATCCTGCATAAATTCCGCCAATCACAATTGCTGCCAGTAAAATCGTAGGTATGGCCAGCAGAGTTGCATCCCGCCGTTCCTGCCAGGTTGCCTTTTGGGTTGGCTTATAACCTTTACCGAATTTGGCATAGAGAAAACAGAAGCCTATGAATAAAAAGGCAAGAAAGAGACCCGGCCCTATACCTGCCAGAAAAAGATTGATGATTGATTCCTCTGTTATCACCCCGTAAACAATCATGGGGATTGACGGAGGAATCAGAATCCCAAGTGTTCCTCCGGCAGCCATGAGACCCAGGACAAAAGGACGGTGATAGCCGCGTTCGGTCATTTCAGATATTGCCACGGTGCCTATTGTTGCAGCTGTGGCCACAGAAGAACCTGAAATAGCGGCAAATATCGCACAACTGATAATGGTTGCCACCCCAAGCCCACCAGGCCAGTGCCCCACCCAGCTCTGAACAGCTCGAAAAAGATCACTGCCGATTCCGCCTTTGAGCAGAATATTGGACATCAGGAGAAACAGTGGCACTGCCAGAAGCAGAAAACTGTCCATACTGCTGAAAAGAGCCATGGGAACCATGGTCAGGGTAAACCCCTTGATCATCAGGAGAAAGAGGCCAAGACCGCCAAGTGCAAAAGCCACAGGAACCCGCAGAAGGAGCAGAAAAATAAGAGCGGAAAGGATCAGGATTGTTATCATTGAGATATTTTACTTGCGGTGTTTTACACCTGGTGACCTTCCACTGCAGTGACAGCATCACCCCTGAGAAGTTTTGAGATTTCGACAAGCACCTGAGTAAAGAGCAGACCAAAACCGACTGGGACAGCACTCTCCGTCAGCCATTTAGGAACTCCAAGCATTGTTGACGTCTTTCGGCCCATCTCAATGGATTCGAGAACAACCCCTGTGCCATAGTAGAGTGCGACGAAAGAGAAAACAGCTATAATAACAAGTGAAAAAAGCTCGAGCACTTTTATCGTCCCCTTTGACAGGGAAGAACTGAACATTTCAACAGTGATCAATGATCTCTTTTTCAAAATATGTGCACTTGCCAGATACACGGCCCACACCTGGACGAAACGGGCGATCTCATCTACCCAGATTGTCGGCGAATTAAAGACCTTCCGCATGACCACCTCATAGGTAACCATGGCACCTATTGAAAAGAAAAGCCAGGCTGCAAGGAGAGCAGCCTTTTCTGTTATTTTATCGATTGTTCGGATCACCCGGCACACCAGAGCATGGACCCGGAACTCAGGAAAGAGTCACGGATCCATTTTTTTGTATTATTTATAATTGCTGTATAAAGGCAGCCTGAAATCTTTACAGCTTGCCAGCCTCTTCAACAAGTTTCTTACCAAGATCACCGGATCGTTCCATATACTTATTAACAACCGGTTTTGTCGCCTCACGCCACTCATTGCGCTCAGCCTCGGTCAAATCAACAACTTTAATTTTATCCCGGGCCCACTTCAAAGTATCCTGCTCAATGGCACCCATCTTTTCACGAAGCTCTTTTTCAACTCTCAGACCGGCCTTGGTGATAATTCCACGTTCCTCATCACTCAGTCCCTGCCATACTTTTTCATTTATGATGACAATAAATTCAATGTCAGCATTATAGGTGAGAGTCATATAATCCATGACTTCATAGAGCTTTCTTGATTTTACTGCGGTAATACCGGTCATACCTGCATCAACAGTACCACGCTGATAGGCAAGAAACTGTTTGGAACCGGACATCATGGTGGGAGCACCACCAAGAGAAACAACAGTATCACCCAGAGTTTTTCCAAAAACCCGCACTTTTTTTCCTTTCATATCAGCAGGAGTTTTGATGATATCCTTTTTGGTCAGGAGGATGGAGCTTCCATATGCCTGCCACCAGAGAACGCGTGTTCCGGTACCAAGTATGGCTTCATCAAGAGCTGTCCTGATTGTACTTCCGGCAGTTGTTGCCTTGACGACTTTTTCCGGGCTGTCAAACATGAAAGGAACATAAAAAATATCCACAGCAGGGATGGTTCCGGCAAAACGGGTCAGAGATGCAACACCCATTTCAATAGCACCAGAAGCTACGGCCTGGGGAACTTCTTTATCTTTATAGAGCTGGGCAGACGGATATATCTCAACTTTCAGGCTGCCATTACTTTCCTTTTCCACTTCTTTCTGGAAATCGAGCAGATTTTGCCCAAGATGATGCTTTAAGGGCAACTGCAGACTGATACGTAATGTTTTCCCGGCATACGCTGTTGCGGAAAATGATACAATTATCGCAACAAGCAATAATAATTTGCAAACTTTCTTCATTGAGTTCTCCTTAAGATTTTCTTTGAAATATTTTTTTCCAAACTGTTTTCATTGGCAAGAAACAACCTTTGTAACACTTTTGCTTTGTTGACAAATGCACAACACCTATTACAAAACTGGTATATAAAGTCAACTACTTACTTAATCAACTATTCAATTTTTTCACTATGTTCATCATGAAATCCATAGTGAGCAAAAGATAATTTTCCTATTAATTTCCGTACTATTATAGAAAATTCAGGCTGCGAGCCTGCAATCAGCCACCACAGCCTCAAGGGTATGTTAAAAGCAAAGAAAATAATTTCTTTCTGTTTTCTAGGCTACTTTGAAAAATCGGTTTTTCGCCCAATCTCTTTGTTATTTGAAAAATTTTATCCTCGGAATATCTACCATATGCCTGCGGTAAATTTTTTTCAAATGCCTCGACAATCAGCAATTCCCGGGCAGGCCGAAAACGCAGCGATAGTGTAATTTATAAAAATAGTCTTCGTAAACTTTTACAAATATTATCGATAAATATTAAAT
>DQTH01000110.1 GCA_015662865.1 Desulfocapsa sulfexigens | reverse complement strand
GACTTCACAGGATAAAACACTTCTTTCCCGCCTCATAAAAAAATATGCGGAAAAGATACCGACTGAAGCCATGATAGCCTTTGCCGCTGATAATAACGGCATGCTTGATGTCTGCAAATCACTGGTAAGAAAAAATAAGAAGGATGATCGCGAAACCATGGCCTGGGTTGATGAACAGTGCCATGCCTGCAAAGTTGATGTGAGAAGTTTTCTTTTTGAAATCAGCCAGATTGTTTCTGTCTTTCAACCAGACATTAAAGGCGATGAACATTATGCCATTCTCGGTCTTGAGATTGGAGCGGACAAAAAAGAAATAAAATCAGCGTATAAAAAATTGAGCCTCCAGTACCACCCAGACACTTCTGTTTCAGGACGCCCGGAAGATGCAAATATTTTCATTGAAATAACTAAAGCGTATCATGCATTGCTGAGTGGTGGTAAAGAGGAGCGGGAAGATCTCAGTCCCGAAGTTCCTCCTGCGCCTTGGCGAGAGCAACCTAAGAACAGATTAAGTTGGGAAAGTAAGAAAAAGAATATTCTCTGGTTTGCTGTATTGGCTTTGGGCATGATTGTCATCAGTCTTGTCGCCGCCAATGGATATAAAAAGAAAGCTATGCTGGTCGGGCTGCAGAATAGCCGGGTAGCTATGATTCCTCCTGATGCTGTCATCGAGCAGGGAGGAAAAATACGTAACAATCAGGTTGAATCTGAAGTCATGGCCATTGCGAATGTTTCTGAGCTGATGGAAGTTGAAAGACCTGTACTGCAGGAAAAAGAAGAAAGTGCTGAGAAAAGTATCATCACAGAGCAGTACACTCCTGAGAAGAGAGTTGAAACAACGCCTGTCGGGCAAGCATCCGTATCACTGGAAAAGAATGTACAACAAGCGTCTGCGACACCAGCTACAACTGTTAAAAAAATAGTAAAATCAGCAAAAGCTTATCAAAAGAAATTAAATATAACTCCAGACCCTGCTCCGGTCATTACCAGGAAAAATGATACCGCAGAAATGGCAGAAATAGCAGAAATATCGAAAACTCAGCAAGATTTGGTAGAATCCGGCATACAACAAGTGTCCGCTCACCCAACTCGGAAAGAAATTCAGGTCAACACCCAGGAAAGAATAGAAAGTTTCCTCGCGGCTTACATTGAAGCTTACGAGAAGAAGAATTTTCTGGATTTTTCCCGTTTTTTCAGCCTCAAGGCAACAGAGAACGACAAACCGTTAGTGGAGATTATGCCGACCTATATTCAACTCTTCCAAGATGCGGATTCGATCTCCCTGACAGTTACGATACTCAAATGGAAACAGATACATCAGGAGGTTATTATTGATGGCCGATTCACAATTAATATCGAATATCACAATTCAAGCAAAGTCTCCGGAAAAGGCGAAATCAGTTTTTTATTAGCTGATTTACAACAGCAGCTGTTGATTAGAGAGTTACGATATAAGTTTGATAAACATTAGGACAATCTGTTCACCACCCGCCAACCCATGAAGCTACCATTACAAAATTATTTTACAAGCCAAGTTGTATTACTGAAAGGGTTGGTGAAAAATCCTAAGTTTTGGGCGATCTTGGGAATCGATGTTTTACTGCTGATTCTTGCACATTTCCTTTCGTATTATGTCCGGTTCGAATCTATTGTTAATGAACAATATTACGTTACAATTATTACATTAATCCCTCTCCTGGTGATCGTCAAAATACCTGTTTTTTATATTATGGGGCTCTATCGTGGTATGTGGCGATATACCAGCATCACAGACCTTACAAATATAGTAAAGGGCGTATTTCTTTCCTCCACTATAATTATTACGCTTTTGCTTTTTGGCAATAGATTTCAGGGGCTTTCCCGCTCTGTTTTTATTCTTGATGCAGTATTTACCTTTCTTTTCATTGGTGCTCACCGGGTATTAATTCGATATTATTATCAGACCAGTCTAGTCTACAGAAAACCGAATACAGAGAAGAAAATAGCAAAAAAAAAGAAGTTGCTACTGGTAGGCGCTGGAGATGCTGCAGAAAAAGTGCTTAGAGAGATGCAAACAAACAAGAGCCTGCCGTATACAGTAGTAGGCTTGGTCGATGATAATCCTGCAAAAACAGGTATGAAAATTCATGGTGTGTCTGTTGTCGGCCTGGTGGATGATCTGGCTGAGCACGCACAACGTATACGCGCACAGGAGATTTTGATATCAATAGCCACCGTGGGTGGTGAAAAAATGAAACGAATTGTTCAGATTTGTCAGGACAGCCAGTTACCATTTAAGGTGCTCCCTGGGCTTGCTGAATTCATTGATGGTCATGTTTCATTGAAATCCATGCGTGAGATTTCTTATGCAGATCTTCTGGGAAGAGAGGAAGTCATTCTTGAGCAGGAAAAAATCGGCGGTTATCTTAATGATAAAGTAGTACTTGTTACCGGTGCAGGTGGTTCAATTGGCTCCGAATTATGCCGCCAAATCTTACGGTTTGCTCCAAAGCAGGTTATCCTCTTTGATGCAGGTGAAGAAAATTTATATTCAATTCAGATGGAACTACAACACGAATATAATTTTTTAGATATTGTGCCTGTACTTGGCAAGGTTCAGGATCTGGGTTTACTCGAATTAGTATTTCAACAGTACAAACCATCTGTTGTTTTTCATGCAGCAGCATACAAACATGTGCCACTGGTTGAGAATAGCCCCTGGCAGGCAATACATAATAATGTTTTTGCCGCACAACTGTTGATAGAGACCTCCATTGTACATGGGGTACAACGATTTGTGCTGGTATCAACCGATAAGGCTGTACGCCCGACCAATGTCATGGGTGCTTCAAAACGTCTCACTGAATTATTGATGCTGGCATACGGCAAGGATAAATGGGATGGTAGTTTTTGCTCTTCCCGTCTAAAGCTGAACAAGTCAACCGGTTATTTCAAGTCGTATGGAGAAAAATCATTGACCCACAGTACAATATTCATGGCAGTTCGTTTTGGTAATGTCCTCGGCTCCTCAGGCTCAGTGATACCACTATTCAAACGTCAGATCAAAAATGGTGGCCCGGTTACAGTAACTCACCCGGAAATAACCCGATACTTCATGTCTATTGAAGAAGCAGCCCAGCTTATTCTTCAGGCAGGAGCCATGGGACGGGGGGGAGAAATTTTCATCCTCAAAATGGGAGAACCCATTAAGATTGCCCAAATGGCAAGGGATTTAATAAAGCTTGCCGGACGCGAACCAGACTCTGAAATAGAAATCAAATTTACAGGCCTGCGTGAGGGTGAAAAATTGTATGAAGAGTTAATCACCGAGGGCGAAGGAATTGTTGAAACAAATCATGAGAAAATTATGGTGCTGCGAGGGAATGGTACAAGCTGTGCAGAACTCTACCATGGCCTTGAACAACTTCAGCAAAAGAGTAAAGCGCACGACAGCCATGGTATAAAAGATATTCTTCAGCAGCTTAT
>DQTH01000245.1 GCA_015662865.1 Desulfocapsa sulfexigens | reverse complement strand
TGTAAGGACACCCGCTATTATAGTGGCTTTTATGCTTTATTCTATTGTTTTAATTGAATTTTACACTATTCTTTGCAACACCCTTTATAGTAGGATTGCCGGCTTGTTTTGTCTTTATCTGCGTCATAATAAATACGGGTACGTGCATCTTCAAGCTCATTTAATGCCTCCAATAATTCCTTATCAGGATCTCTGATTATTGGCATCGGCTTCTCCTCCTTTTTCAGGTAGTGTCATGATTATTCGCATACACGTATTGAAACAATGAAATATATTAGATGAAAATATTTTCAGCAGATCAATTTTTCCCTAAGAACATCTGAAAGAAAAATTACGGGACAGTAATCACTTTCAGCCTGTTACTTCTATCGATCATTACTTCAACAACTCTATCTTGGCTTTGTTGATATTTCAGGATGGCCATATGGGGACCATTCCTGAGTTCAATACGGATACGCCCATACCCATCGGTATAGCCAATATTCCTGCCGTTAACAAATACAGATCGATAGGTTAAAAAGGAGTTATGTTGACGATCAATAAACTGGAAATAATCGCCATATGCCGGTCCGGCAATAACTGCCGACAAAAAAATGAAACTGATTAGAATCCTCATGAATTATTCTCCTCCCGGCATCTTTACAAGTTTGACTGGTTTATATTCCCGTGTTTTATCCGTCAATATTTTGATTAAATTATCCTGATTGTTTTTCCGTTTCCTGAACTCCTCCTTTGGTATTATTGCAGCTGACCCGTAGCTGTCCGAATAACCAATTACTTCAATTCGATCCTCAAAGGAAACTCCTTTTTTTATACCAACAGAAATTGTAAACACTCCTGTATCATGGTTGATGGTTGCGTCCATATCACATGGATGAACGTTGATATTCGTATCACTCCAACCCATGTCCAACCGTGTTTCATCAATGAAAAACTGTCCGCTTATTAACCACCGATCAGGCTGTCCCGATAAAAGCTGCTGGACAATAAAAAAAATTAAAGCAAACCCAAGCATTACAAACACAAGTGAGGGATAATTCGTTTTCATTTTACCAACAATCGGGATTTTGATTTCCGTTGGTTTCTCGGTCTTGGGATCTATATAAATTTTTTGACTGAGTAATGCTGCAAAGCCCAGAACAACAGATAAAATTGCAGTGGCTAATGCAATGAAAAGAACTGACTGAGTAGTATCCATAAAACTCGCTTCCTTTTATGAAGTTTCATGAGAATCCGCCAACATCCTAAAATCACGAGAAGCTACCCTCATTATTGACCATGAAAGATGGACCGGGAACAATTCAGAAATATGCCTGCACAAGCCACTAATCGTCATCTTCGTCACAAGGTGATTCACCTGGACAGCAGCGATATTCCTGAGATTTCTCAAGTAAATCAATCTTTCTTTCAAAAAGTTTATTCTTCCGGTGGCCTTTCGACTGATTTCAACTGAATCCTACCTTGAATGCGATGTTGTATTTTTGCTGGCATGAGTTGATCCTCGTCTCCAAAGGTTTGTGCTTCCACCTGATAAAGATTTAGCAATTACTATGCCGAAAACAAAGGCAGCAATACCCAAATTAATCATTTAAAAACAAGCAGTTCACGAATATATGCTTTGAGATTTAGGCTGCCCTGTTTTCACTGGTGCAAATGCACCGGCTCATTGGTACATTTGCACCGACAGGAGACCAGGATGTGTAAATTCGCCTGACTGGCATGAGAAATAAAATTGACGGATTGAAATCTACTGGAAGGATATTGTTGAGGTAGAATATTAGAAACAAACAGGATTGACGAAATAGGATTGATCCCTTTGCGAATTTCTGATTACGTACAAAACTCAGCCATTTTGTTTGTCACGAAACTGGACTCCCGCCTCCGCGGGAATGACACGGAATCGGCTTTATGTCATTCCAACGAATGACGGGAATCCAGTTTCCACAAGGCTGCCAGAACAGAAAAGAATTTTTGCTTAGTTTCGCATAGAGTTGAGAATGGGTATTACATTCTATAAATCAACCTCCATTTTCACTGTCCGGTGGAGGAGGAACAAAAAACTCAGGGCTTTCTCCAGATTCTTCTATTTCCGGTGGGGGAGGAGCTGAAAAATCTTCTTCAAATGATTCTTCCTCCGGCACGGGAGGAATGGAAAAATCTTCTCCTGCAATTGCTTCAGTACTTTCTTCGCTAACGTCTTGCGGAGGAGCGATAAAGGTACTTTCGTCACTTTCTATCGGGTCTCTGGTAACAGAGACACCTTCGGATCCCATCGAAATTGTAATTGTTATTTCCGGCATCACTGATGACCTCCTCATTTCAAGCCTTTCAGGTTCAAACTTTGGACCACCTTGCAAAATCGCGATTTTGCAAGGTACCCTCTATCATCAATTGTGAACAGGCAGATTTATTAAATAGCAAATACGAATCGTCTATCTGAGCGTCGCCTGCTCAATATAGTTGTCTTTGATGTACACATCAACTTTGCGACCGTTTGCACGCGCGGTAGAGAGTATCATAAAAATATTAGTGACACCGTCTGTTGAAGTCGGACGAATTCTTTTCCAGCCTGAAACACTATTAATAATAGCATAGGCCAGTTTCGAGCCATTTTTACTGTGGGTACGAATAACCGATTTATTGTTATACCACATAGTTTTACCTCCAATGCTTGAACGTATCTGATAGGTGTCCATTTCCTGCAGACATAGACCTCTACCTGAGAGTAACCTGCTCAATCTTACTGTTGCGAATGTACACATCCACATTATGACTGTTAGCCAGTCCTTCATTCATAATCATAAACACATTGCTTACCCCGTTGGCTGTTTGAGGTGCAATCCGTATCCACTCACTGCCCTGAAGAAGCGCCCAGACAGATTTCGTTCCATGTTTGGCATGTGTTCTGATGATCTTTTTGTTATTATGCCATTTGCTTAACCAGAAGATGCCCTTATCTCCACTGAGTCCATGATCGCCCTGCCTGGGATACTTATCCTTTTCACACTGTGTCAAATTGCTTCTCATGCCTCTGAGGAGTTTAAAAGATTTTTCCCAGAAGCATTTACAGACGGCTTCTGAAGGCCCTATTCCAAGATTGACTATTCCACCCATAAAAGTACGGGCGCCACTTTTCATAACAGCCGGCTGGAGGGGAGAATTGAAAACCTGACACGAATTGAAATACACAACTGCCGGTGTTAACGGCGTTCCTGCCAGTGAGTTAAACCAGTTTGCATGAAGTGTTCCGTTGTAGAGAATGATGCTGTTTGAGTTACCATGACCAATATTGACAAAGCCTTTGACTCCTGATTTCAGGTAATTTCTGTAGTTTGTTACCGAGGCAGCCGAACCAAGAAGCTTTCGGGAGTTCAATCCGAGACTAGTTGCCAGACTATGCAGAAAATCAACAGCTTGCTTTGCTGTTGGGATTTCAGGTACTGGTGTGGCGGCAACAAAATCCACGCCATATTCCGAAGTATCACCATACGTGGTATCCTCCTCATCCTCTTCCTCGACGCTATCATCGTAGTTACGGACAATATTTTGAACACCGTAGCCATCTGAAATCTCAATTTTTACAGTATCTGCTGTATAGCTGTCTTTTCGTAACATATAAGCCACCAGATAATCAGGCGAACGATCAGCTTTACGTTTCACCTTAACGCTGACACTGTGATAATCGATGCCGATTTCCGGTAACACCTGATCACGAATGGAGGTAATAATCTGCTGTTCATCATTCTGATCATAGGTTTTAAATTTTTGGGGTGACCCAAATACTCTTACTTTAACACCACTGTAATCAGTCATTCTCATTCCTCCTTTGCATTTTTAGGTGGCTTAGCAGTGTCAGTCGCGTTGAGAGAATCCGACTGACTTTTACCTAGGAATAATTCCAACGATAACTTCTTAAGATAACTTGATTAACAACCTAGAACTTTTACTCAATACCTTAAATTCTCCACTTTATGTTTCAGCGGCCTGCCGGTTATTTGCTGTATGGTCAGGTCGACCACATTTATATCGTTGTCAAATGATCCATGGGCAGAATCTATCTTTGATATTTCCCGGACAATTTTACCATTTTTCCATTCTGCTGCAGTTACTACCTGTTCTTCATCCAGGATATTCAGACCACGATCCTTCCAGAACTGCTGCCAGCGTTTTAGATGACCAGTGGTGCTTCTGTTCCAGTTTTTGTCATCATTTAAAGACTTGTTGAACGCATTTGCCATGCCAAGCAACGGTGTTTTGTGTTGATTCTCAAGGGCACGGCTCACAAGGTAGAGCAATGATTTCTGGTAGGGTCCCACGGTATCATCTCTCTCCTGTTGATCGCTGAGCAGATGCATGTGAATATCTTTTTTATTCAGGATCTTTTTCTCAACTGCCCATGCATAATGTCTGTTTGCAAAATCTATGGAACATGCCGCAGCATAAAGAGTGCAGCTAGTGACCTGCAGATCATTGCGGGGACAGTCATGTAGAAAATGTCCAAGCAGAATAGAGCCAGCCGAATGGCCAACCAGATGAATTTTAAGGGATGGATGCTCAGCTTTAAGACGGGTCAATGCCTTTACAGTAAGAAAAGAACCCCGATCGTTGTTTCCTTTCTGGGCAGAGGCGGCCGCGTTCTGTTTCATCTGTGACCAGATGGCTTTAACACCCAGGTTTTCAGAGGCAACCTCCAAAGTGCGGTCAAGAATATCTGCAGCCTTCTCCTTTGCCTTTTTCAGCACGTCATCAAAACCTTCAGATCTTGGGAAAAGCCTGCCCACGGAATCATCCATGATGGCAACAATGCTTTCCAGCAGGCCTGTTCGCCAGGTAAGAAAAAGCGGATAAATACCATTCGCCTTGAAATAAGGGGCCAATGTCTTGATCCGCTCGATTGAAGCACCTTCACTGTTCAGACCGCCATGGGCAAAAATAACGATATGTTTCTCTGGGCTCGGTTGCCCGGACAGCCATTCGGAGGGTCTCTGTACAACAATATCATCAACAGTGTCTTCGGAATCTTTATTGATAACAATACGGTTTATAACCTTGCCGTCATTCCCCATTACCAAAGTGTGCTGATACGCTTTTTCTTCGTCCCAGGGACGAACTGCCTGATTCTGGTACTCATGTTCCCTGGCTTGTTTACGAAACAGATTAAAAGTTTTGGGGTCTGCATCAAACAGTGATTGTTCCCGGTTCACTGAAGAGAGTACAAAGTGCGTGCTCGTACTGGTTTCGGTGGGTGCACCCATCACACAAACCCAGGCATCCTTACCATTGTCAATCCAGTCATCATATGCAAGAATGGCAAAGCCTTTCATCCCCCAGTCAGAACTCCATGAATTCTGAACGATGAAACCACGCCGATTAAAACCGACAAGGGCAAATGCGTGCCCGCCCTGCTGCTGTGTATCCTTCTTCCAGGCGATGCGGGGCAGTGTCTTATGACTTACTTTTTTTCCTGATTTACTTTTTTTCAGATCCCATCCTTTGTGCACCTGTGCTGAAACAAAGATAGCACCCACTTCCTGGATCGCAGCCTGCATATCAGTGATGGAATTCTTATCTATCCGGTAATACACACCAAGGGGCCTGTTAGCAGCATCATTTTCCCAGCCTTTATCCGGTTTGACAAATTTTGCCTGACCTTTTTTGTTTCTATATGGCCACAACTTCGAACTGCAGACACCATGTTTATGCCAGGCTTTTACTGCACCCCTGCAACTTGATCCTTCATAATCTTCCCCCGGCCATTCATCATAAAACCGGGCCAGATGATACAGCATACGCTGGCTGACCTGGGGAGGCAGTTCTGATTTTTTAAGCTGTTTACCACCATGTTCCTCAAGAGCGCGTCGCCAAAGCAGATAATTGATGGTACAGGCAAGACCAAACCCGGTACAGGCTCCTTCCTGTCCCTGATCAAGTACAAGGCTTTTATACATTTGAAAATAGTCTGTCACCCAATTGGCCGGCGGAAATTCCGGTTCAAGTGATTTAAGGGGGGGCTGGTAGGAACGGTCACGAAGGTCAATCCGGTCGGGTCGTGCATCTAACTGATAATTTCCAATGTACTTTGCCATGGTTACCTCAAAAAGAAAAGTTCAGATGTTTCAGGGAAATCCCCATTATTTCAGTAAACATGCAAATGCCAGGCCAGTATTATTCAAAAGGATATACTTTTAAAACCAAGCCGTCACCGAGCATGTAACTCTTTGATATGATGCACTCAAAGCTGTAAGCAATCTCAGAGTGATGCAGATTCGTGCAGGCTTCCCTGTTCGCTATATCCTCACTATTCGGGCAAGAGAGACCTTGCGAATATACGGTGCCTGTGATCGCTTACTCTAAAACAGGTCCATGCTACAGGGAACTGTGGCCAGGGGGATTGAAATTGTCCGGTCGGAATCCTATCAGCTGGTTCATAAGCACCAAATATGTGGTGCTTATGAACCAGTTACTTTGCCATCAGCAACCGGAGAAATGAAAAATTTTCAAAGTTTGACACAATCAGAATATCTTGCGGTGAATTCTTTAAGTTTTCTCCTTGTTCCTTTTCCCCATATCTTTTATCCTATTGCTCCCAAAATAACCCAAAGGAGACTCTTATGGAATACTCTTCTGAAGTAAAAGAAATGTGTCCTCTTACCCAGGGGACCAACCATGGTCCATCGCCGATCCCTCAGGAGGGTGGATGGACCCAGGCCAAAGAAATAAAAGACATTCGAGGCCTGACCCATGGAGTGGGCTGGTGTGCACCTCATCAGGGAGCATGCAAGCTTACGCTGAACATCAAGGATGGAATCATTGAAGAGGCACTTATTGAAACCATTGGCTGCACTGGAATGACCCACTCTGCTGCCATGGCCTCTGAAATCATGCCCGGAAAAACAATCCTTGAAGCCATGAACACAGATCTTGTCTGTGATGCCATCAACACCGCCATGCGGGAACTGTTCCTGCAGATCGTATATGGCCGGAGTCAGTCCGCTTTTTCAGAAGGTGGACTTCCAGTGGGAGCAGGTCTTGAAGATCTTGGCAAGGGATTACGATCCGTTACAGCAAGTACCTATGGCACCAGGCTGAAAGGCCCCCGCTATCTTGAAGTCACTGAGGGGTATGTGCTGGAGCTTGCACTTGATGCAAACAGTGAGATCATCGGCTACAAGTTTGTTCATCTGGGACGTATGATGGATGCGATCCGCAAGGGCACAGACGCCAACAAGGCGCTTGAAGATGCCACCGGAACTTACGGCCGCTTTGCTGATGCGGTTAAAACTATTGATCCGCGTGAGGAATAAGGAGAATCATCATGGCACTGTTTGAAAGTTACGACAGACGGATCAACCAGATCCTTCCTGTTCTGGAAAAATATGGCATAAAAAGCCTTGAAGAAGCAAAAGAAGCCTGTGATACCTATGGCGTTGATGTTGCCAAAATTGTTAAAGATATCCAGCCTATCTGTTTCGAAAATGCTTGCTGGGCATACACTGTTGGTGCGGCTCTTGCCATTAAGAAAGGTGAGACCAAGGCTGTTGATATTGCAGCAACCCTAGGTGAAGGGCTGCAGTCTTTCTGTATTCCCGGATCTGTTGCAGATAATCGTCAGGTGGGTATTGGCCATGGCAACCTTGCCTCCATGCTCCTGCGAGAAGAGACCAAATGCTTTGCCTTTATTGCAGGACATGAATCTTTTGCTGCTGCTGAAGGTGCAATCGGTCTTGCAATGTCGGCAAACCGTGTACGAAAAGAACCCCTGCGGGTAATCCTCAATGGTTTAGGCAAAGATGCTTCCCACATTATTTCACGCATCAATGGATTCACCAGTGTGGAAACCAAATTTGATTACGCAACCTCAAAGCTTGAAGTTGTGAAAGAAAACAGATTTTCCGAAGGCGAGCGCGGTAAAGTTCGCTGTTATGGAGCTGATGATGTGCGTGAAGGTGTTGCCATCAATCACCTGGAAGGCGTGGATGTGTCAATCACCGGAAACTCCACCAACCCAACCCGTTTTCAGCATCCTGTTGCAGGAACCTATAAAAAAGAATGCAACATTATGGGAAAACGCTATTTTTCAGTGGCCTCCGGAGGAGGTACAGGACGAACACTGCATCCTGATAATATGGCAGCCGGGCCTGCCTCATATGGCATGACAGATACCATGGGGCGTATGCATTCCGACGCCCAATTTGCGGGCTCCTCTTCGGTGCCGGCCCACGTGGAGATGATGGGTCTGATAGGCATGGGAAATAATCCCATGGTTGGTGCTTCTGTGGCTGTGGCTGTGGCCCTGGAACAGGCCAGCTAAAAGGAAAGAAAAGAACATACAACAAAAGGGCGGATGCTGTGTGCATCCGCCCTTTTGTTTATGCGGTAACTTATTGCAAACACCCCACAAGGGGGATAAGTACCTTATAAAAATATTTTCTTAAAAAAACAGGTACCGCGCAGACTCCAAGAAAACATTCTGTAAGGTACTAAAAAGCTAATAAATATTGCCAGTTATTCAGCTTTCGGTGCAGCAGGTTCAGGCGCTGTGGCCTCATGTAATTTGGCTTTGCCCTTTTCCCAGACAGCTTTGCTCTTTTCTTTTGCTGCTTCCCAAGCCTCTTTCGAACCTTTTTTGGTGGCATCCCAGGCTTCTGCAGAACCTTCCTTTGCCGCATCCAAAGCTTTTGTTGTCCCCTCCTTGCCTGCATCCAGAGCCTTGGTGGATCCTTCTTTTGATGCCTTCCAAGCCTTTTTGGAGCTGTCTACCGTGGCATCGCCAACAGCATGGGCTGCGCCACTGATCTCTTCACCGGCTTTTTTCCATTTGCCGGGTTCTTCAGCAACCACTCCTTCCGCAGAAACAGAGGTGATACTGCAAAGTATCCCCAAAAACAGGCTTATCGCTAAAAACTTTTTCATATTAATTCTCCTCAGGTTGCTCCACTCTCACAGGGAAAAAAATTGTTCAAGAAGCGTATGCATACATTCGTTAATTCGATCAAATTCGCTTTCCGATTGTAACATTTCCTGTTCTGACATGATCCAGGGAGCGTTGATTAACTCTGCACGACAGTTCTCAATCAGCGCTGCAGCACTGTTCCTGGTGGTCTCCAGGTGAAATTGAAGGCCCAGCACATGCTCTTCATAGAGAAAAGCCTGATTTAAACAGGCCTTACTTGAATAGAGACGAACTGCTTTATCCGGCAGACTGAATGTGTCTCCGTGCCAATGGAACACTGTAAATTCTTCAGGTAATACTGTTACAAGGGAATCCGGAACATCGTTTGTGCGGGTAACAGGAAACCAGCCGATTTCTTTATCAGGATTCGCCCTCACCTCTGCGCCCAGAACATCAGCCAGAAGCTGGGCACCAAGACATATCCCAAGTATCGGTGTATTCTGATCCACAACCTTTCGCAGGAATTCTTTTTCTTCAGGCAACCAGGAATACTCTTCATGGTCATAAATTCCCATTGGGCCACCCATAACAATCAGGCCCTCAAATGTATCCGGCGAAGGCAGGGTATCGCCTGCCCAGAGACGAGTACATGACAGATTATGGCCCATTCCCTGCAGCCATCCTTCCATTGAACCGAGCCCTTCAAAGGCTACATGCTGTAACCAGTGTATATTTGCCATTTCGATTTCTTTACAGGATCTGACTCAGGAATAATTTAGTCCGGTCAGATTGCGGGTTGTCAAAGAATTCATTGGGTTCATTCTCTTCGATAATCTCACCAGCATCCATAAAAAGAACCCGATTGGCAACAGTCTTGGCAAAACCCATTTCATGGGTTACGCAGAGCATGGTCATACCCTCGCGTGCCAGATCTACCATAACATCGAGCACTTCTTTAATCATTTCAGGGTCAAGTGCCGAGGTTGGCTCATCAAACAACATGATGGACGGGTTCATACAGAGGCTTCGGGCTATGGCCACACGCTGTTGCTGGCCACCTGAAAGCTGGCCCGGAAACTTATCAGCCTGATCGGCAATCTGTACGCGTTCAAGGTACTGCTTGGCAATAGCCAAGGCCTCTTTCTTGGGCTTTTTCTGTACCCAGATGGGGGCCAGGCAACAATTTTCCATGACAGTCAGATGAGGAAAAAGATTGAACTGCTGAAAAACCATGCCGATGTCACGACGCACCGTATCGATGTGTTTCAAGTCATCATCAAGGGTGATTCCTGAAACAATGATATCTCCCTTCTGATGTTCTTCCAGACGGTTCATGCAGCGAATCAGAGTGGATTTACCACAGCCTGAAGGACCGCAGATAATAATTCGCTCACCTTTTGTCACTTTGAGATTGATGTTTTTCAGGACATGAAAATCACCATACCATTTATTGACATTACGCAATTCCACCATCACTTCGCCTGAAACATTCTGCTCAGCCTGTGCTGCTGTCATAATTTCACTCATTCATCAAAATTTTATTTTAATAACAATAAATTATGGATTCGTAACAAAACTCTTCATCTTCTTCGTTGTGCGCCTCGAATATGAAGTTTTTCGAAGTCTACACTTATCTACAAATCCATCTTAGATTTCAACTTTTTACGAATTTATTACTAATAGAGTTTATCTGTTCTCTTATCTCGCGTGTCCTGTGTGGAGCTTCTTCTCCAGATGCTGGGAATAGCGGGACATGGAAAAACAGGAAACCCAGTAAACACTCGCCACAAAAACATAACCTTCCACTGAAAAGCCCAGCCATTTAGGATCGGCAAAAGCCGCCTGAACAACTGCGAGCAGATCAAAAAGTCCAATGATCAGAACCAAAGTTGTATCTTTGAAAAGGGCAATAAAAGTATTCACAATTCCAGGGATAACCAGCTTCAAAGCCTGGGGTAAAACAATCAGACCCGTTGATTTCCAATAGGAGAGCCCAAGGGCCTCTGCTGCCTCATTCTGCCCTCTTGGGATTGCCTGCAATCCACCACGTACTACTTCTGCCATGTATGCAGACTGAAAAAAGATAATACCGATCATGGCACGCAGCAGTTTATCTATCTGCATGTTTTCCGGGATAAACATCGGCAGCATGACAGAAGACATAAATAGGACGGTAATAAGCGGTACTCCACGCCAGAACTCAATGAATACTACTGATATTGATTTGGCAATTGGCATGGATGATCGCCTTCCCAAAGCCAGAACAATACCAATGGGAAAAGAAAAGAACATACCTGTGGTTGCAAGAATCAGGGTCAGCATCAGGCCGCCCCATTTGTAGGTTTCCACCACAGGAAGCCCAAAAGCACCTCCATAAAAAAGAAAATAGGCAATGACTGGGTAACAGAAAATTGTAAATGCACCCACAAGGCTTTTTTTAGGTGTACGGTCAATGAGTAACCAGGCGACAAGAAGACCAATCAGAGAAAAAGCTGTTACAACACGCCAATATTCAGACGGCGGGTAAAATCCAAAAAGAAACTGTTTAATGCGGACTCCCACAAAAACCCAGCAGGCACCATCACTGGTGCAGGCATCACGGGTGGTTCCGATCCAGTCTGCCTGAAACAATGCCCAGTTAACAGCCGGCGGGACAAGCGTATAAAGGAGATATAGGCCTGCAAGAGTAAAAATGGAATTAACGACCGAAGAAAACAGATTTTTCCTCAGCCAGCCAACCACCCCAACAGAGCTTGAAGGAGGTGGCAAAGAAGGACTTGGGCTTGTTACATGTACTGTCATATCACTATCTCTCCACCAGCATAATTTTTTTGTTGTACCAGTTCATCACTCCTGAAATAGTTAAACTGATAAAGAGATAAACGCCCATGGTCATGGCAATAATTTCAATTGCCTGACCAGTCTGATTTAGTGTTGTTCCGGCAAATACTGCTACAAGATCGGGATATCCGATTGCAGTTGCAAGGGATGAGTTTTTCACAAGATTCAGATATTGGGAAGTCAGCTGCGGAATGATAACACGCATGGCCTGAGGAATAACGACCAGTTTTAAAACCTTGTTTTTATGCAGGCCAAGAGCTGATGCAGCCTCTGTCTGGCCACTGTTTACCGCGAGGATTCCAGATCTGACAGCTTCTGCAATGAAAGTTGCGGTATACACGGAAAGAGCGACCAGAAGAGCAGTGAGTTCCGGAATAACTGTCACTCCGCCACGGAAATTAAATCCCTGCAGCTTTGGAATATCCCAGGACAAAGGTGAACCAACTACAAAGTATACCAGCAGGGGAAGCGCGACAATCAGCCCAATTCCCGTACCCCACAGATTAAACTGCTGTCCGGTATCATCCTGACGTTTCCTGGCCCAGCGACGGATAAACAGTGTTGCAACAATTGCCAGCACAAAGGTCCACGCCACAAAACTGAAGCTGTCACCAAATACTGGCCTGGGAAGGTACATTCCGCGGATATTCAGAAATGCCAGATCTGCGGCCTTCCAGCTCTGTTTTGGTGAAGGCAGGGCACGAAGGACAGCAAAATACCAGAAAAAAATCTGCAACAGAAGTGGAATATTACGAAACATTTCCACATACACACCTGCCAGTTTTGATATCAGCCAGTTGTTTGACAGCCTGGCCACACCAATAGTGAATCCGATAATAGTTGCAAAGAAAATACCAAGTACGGAAACAAGCAGGGTATTTAAGAGACCGACCAGAAACGTGCGGCCGAAACTATCCGCCTCACTGAAAGGAATGAGACTCTGGAGAATACCAAAACCCGCTTTTAACGATAAGAAACCGAACCCTGTTGAGATTCCTCTTTTATCGAGATTGGCAAGAGTGTTGCTTCCGATAAACCAGAAAAATCCTACAAGCATGCCCACAAGCAAAACCTGAAAAAACAGGGATCGGTACCGGGCATTATTCCACCAGGATTGTTTTTGAGATGAATTGGACATAATTACCGAGGAATGAGAAGTTAACTGCCTGAGTTGTTAGATTGAAGGCAGAAAGCGAATTGTCATACCTGCACTACAGGTAAAATTCTTCAGCCTTCTGCCTTACACCTATCAACAAGCTAAACAAAAAAGGACGCTTTTCCTTTTGGAAAAGCGTCCTTTTTACAGTTTACAACTGATTATCGAACAGGAGGAGCATACATGATACCACCCTTGCTCCACAGTGCATTCAATCCGCGGGCAATATTCAGTGGAGAGCCAGTACCTACATTGCGCTCGAAAATTTCGCCGTAGTTACCAACCTGTTTAATGATCTGGTAGGCCCAGTCATTGTTCAGTCCAAGGCCTTTGCCGGCAATTCCTTCAAGACCGAGCAGTCTGCGAACAGCAGGACTTTTGGAGTTTGCTTTCATTTCATCAACGTTGGCCTTGGTCACACCAAGTTCCTCAGCTTCAATCATTGCATTGAGAGACCATTTCACAATGTTAAACCACGCATCATCACCTTGGCGAACAACTGGTCCGAGCGGTTCCTTGGAAATAACTTCGGGAAGAACGATTGCTTCTTCCGGTTTTGAAAGATGGGTGCGTAGGCCGTAAAGCTGAGACTGATCAGAGGTAAGAACATCACAGCGACCATTATCAAAAGCTGCAGCAGTTGCATCGTGGGTATCAAAGACAACTGCTTTGTATGTCATTTTGTTCTCTTTAAAATAATCTGCAAGATTCAGCTCTGAGGTAGTTCCTGACTGAATACAAACAGCTGCGCCATCAAGCTCAAGAGCAGATTTCACACCGAGTTTTTTAGAAACCATGAAACCCTGACCGTCATAGTAGTTAACACCGGTGAAGTTCAAGCCAAGTGAGGAATCACGGGTAAGAGTCCAGGTTGTACCACGAACAAGGGCATCGATCTCACCAGACTGCAGGGCAGTGAAACGCTCTTTTGCATTCAAAGGTACAAATTTAATTTTGGTAGCATCACCAAGGGTTGCGGCAGCTATAGCTTTGCAGACATCAACATCAATACCGGCCCAAACGCCTTTTTCATCTGCAATGGAAAAACCGGGAAGACCGGTGGAAACTCCGCATTGAAAAACTCCGCGTTTCTGAACTTCTTCTTTGGTGGATGCCTGAGCAAATCCCACTGATATAACAAGTGTTACGACTGCAGCCACAAGGGCCCATGTAATCTTCTTCATTCGCTACTCTCCTGAAAAAAAATAAAATAGTAATAGGTCGCAGATACCTGTCAACCTACCTCATTAAGACCTTACTTCGTTGCCTCACGATATTACCAATCAGCATCATGATTGTCTATCACAAAAATAAAAAGATATCCCTATGACCTCAGGCTTTCAGGCCTTTTGATTTCTTCCGGAAGATAACGAGACACAATGATCTATTTCTTTCGTCTCAAGGAACCTGTAATACGAATGTCTTCACAAAAAATGAATTGGCATTTCAATGGCAGTTTGCCCGTTAAAAGAATGCATGCAGTATCTCAATAATAAAATTTACGGGGTTCTCAAACATTGTTATGGTATGTGAATAAAATTATAATCACAGTAATTTTCCCCACAACCCTTTGCGACTGATACCATCTTGCCTCCATCAACTCATAAATCTTCCCGTTTTGTTGCAATTGAGAGTCTTCGCCGTTTACAAAGAAGCCGGAAACCTGTGAATGGTATATTCAATGACCTGCTGACTGAATATCCACTGGAAAGCAACGATCGTCAACTTGCAACTAACATTATTTACGGAGTACTGCGCAATCGGGATTCTCTGGATTTCATGCTCCAACACCTCTGCAGGCAGCCACTAAACAAACTGAAACCATTTATCCATCAAACCCTGCGTACCGGATTGTTCCAGATCCTTTACCTTGATCGAATTCCGGAATCGGCAGCAGTTAATGAATCGGTAAAGGCTGTGCAGACTGCGCGTCTGCCAAAAAAATTACAGGGTTTTGTTAATGGTGTGCTCCGTAATTCCATCCGTAAGCGTGATGAGTTGCTCGCACTTTTAAAAAATACAGATCAACTGATCCTCAATCATCCTTTATGGCTCTACAGACGCTGGGAACAACGCTTTGGAAAAAACGAAGCAATTCGCATCTGTGAACAGAACAGCAAACAGGCAAATTTCAGCCTACAGGTCAATTCCTGTGCCACTGACCGGGATAGTCTGCTTGAAACACTGATTAAGGAAGGAATCTGTGCCCATAAAGGAAAATACTGTGACGACACACTGATACTCGAAGATTTCCACGGAAGTATCAACAAAATTCCCGGGTTCAGGGAAGGATTTTTCCAGATTCAGGACCAGGGAGCTCAACTCCTGACCCATCTCATCACCCCGGTGATCCAGGGCGGTGAATACCTTGATGCCTGTGCCGGTGTTGGTGGGAAAACAAGTATTCTCACCCAACTTGCCGAAGCTGCCGGTGCCCGAGTGTCTGCTGTTGAACCGGAAAAAACGAGACGAAAAAAATTCGTGGAAAATATGGGCCGGCTACATCCAAAGCTGACCATTCCGTTATTTGGTGGCAGTCTTCAGGATTTTTCGGCATCAACCAGTAAACTTTTTCATGGTATTCTCCTTGATGCCCCCTGTTCAGGAACCGGCGTTACCCGCCGTCACCCGGATATTCGCTGGAACAGGCAAAGTGAGGATATCCATCGATATCAGAAAATCCAGCTCGAGCTACTGCAGACCGCGGCCGCCCTTCTTCATCCAAAAGGTGTACTTGTTTATGCCACCTGTTCGCTGGAGAAAGAAGAGAACGAACAGGTCATTGAAAAGTTTCTGTCCAACAACCCTGATTTTGTACAGGAACCATGTATACCATTTCTGCCTTCCAAAGCTCATCCTCTTATTACCAATGGATTTTTCAGTCCCCATCCCGAATCTGAGATTGATGGCTTTTTCAGTGCCAGATTAATAAGAATCCCCTCGCCTAGTTAAACCGAGTATTTTTCCATCGCATTTGAATTCATCTTTGGAATTGTGATACCATTCGGAAAAACCTCCGACAAAGACTCTTCAGATGCCCAACAAAACACCACATTCAGTTCTGATTAAACAGGTGGATTTTCTCTACCAGCGTCTTCCATCCGCCCTCCTTTTGTCTGCATTAATTTCCCTGTTTCTTTTGTTTTTCTTAAGAGATTTTCCTGACCAGAGAGCTGTACAAATATGGGTGGCATTAATGCTTGTCCTTATTGTGTTGCGGGCAATTTCAACTATCCACTATCAAAAAACGAAAAACCAAACTTCTTTCCAGGTTGAAAAAGCCGAAGCTGTTTTTATATCGGGAGTTGCACTATCCGGGATTGGCTGGGGCATCCTGGGGTGGTGGTTTTACCCTCTGGCTGGCGATCAGAGCACACATATTTTCATTTTTATGGTAATTGTAGGTATTGCTGCCGGCGCGATCCCCTCTCTTTCTTATCGGCGATTGCCAATTCTTCTTTTTGTCTTCCTGACCCTCCTTCCCATCGTCATTGGTCTGCACCGCACTCCGGGTAATCAAAAGACAGCGCTTGAATTAATTTCAATTATCTATGCCCTTTTTATTGTAAAAAGCGGTTTTGTTTTCCAGAAACATCATGAACAGATGTTACTCTTAAAAGAAGAGGCCGTTGGCCGGGAAGCAAAACTTAAAAATGCCCGCGAAAAAGCAGAGGCAGCCAATCAGGCCAAATCCCGTTTTTTAGCTAACATGAGCCATGAAATCCGCACTCCCATGAATTCAATTATTGGTCAGACACGGCTGGCAGCCGACAAAGATCTTGACAGGAAAACACAATTTCATCTTAAAATGATCCAAAATTCCTCTCAAAACCTGCTGGCTTTGATAAACGATATTCTGGACTTTTCGAAAATTGAAGCTGGAGAATTAAAAATTGAGAACAAGCCATTTGATCTTTATGAAATAGTGCTATCGATCCTCAACACGGTCAAAGTTCTTGCTGAAGAACATAAAGGACTTGAGGTGAAAGATTCCATTGCACCGGATGTGCCACGTGCGGTCATCGGAGACAAGTTGAGACTGAGGCAAATCCTCATTAATCTATTAAACAATGGCGTAAAATTTACGAAAAAAGGAAGTGTAACACTCGAAATTGAACGTCTGCAGACCGCTGATGATTCCCTCCTGATTCAATTTACAGTGCACGACACAGGTATCGGAATTGCTCCAGATAAGCAGAAATATATCTTTGAAGAATTCACTCAGGAAGATGACAGTTCAACCAGGAAATTCGGTGGAACCGGCCTTGGACTGGCCATATGCAGACAGCTCTGCGAACTCATGGGTGGAAACCTCAAGGTACACTCCATTCCGGATCAGGGCAGCTCCTTTTCCTTTTCCTTTACCATCCCATTCATGCAGTGCAAACCAAGTGAATTGCCGACTGTCGTAACAGCCTCAACCCAAAAGAAACCAACACAAAATTCTCCATTATCCATACTTCTGGTTGAAGATAACGAGGCAAACCGGATTCTGGCAAGAATGATCCTTGAAGAAAAAAACCACCGCTTAAAGGAAGCCTATGACGGACTCCAGGCCTTGAAGCTTTTGACTGAACACACATTTGATATTGTCCTGATGGACGTTCAGATGCCTGTGATGGATGGGTACACAGCAACCAGGGCCATTCGCTCCGCAGAACAGGGCGATCAGACACCAGAGCTTGATCGACAACTGGCGACCAAGCTCTGTGAACGTCTAAGGGCTAGTCATACTCCTATAATTGCCATGACAGCCAATGCCATGAGTGGAGACAGAGAAAAATGCCTTGCTGCAGGTATGGACGACTACCTGGCCAAGCCTTTTCACCCTGAAGAACTTGCTTCCATCTTCAACAATCTGGCCATTAACTCCTCAGTCCAAATGCAACAGCAGGCAGACGGATAGGCCTGAAGGTACCTTGAAAAATTGTTATTTCTCTAATTTCAAACCCATATTCCTCTGTATCCTTCATAATCAACACATTACACCGGTCCCTGCGCCCTCTTCAGCATTCGACAGTAAAGAGTACCTGGTCCAAAACCATCCCATAATGGCTATATGTGAGGAGCACCTGTAAACAGCGCTTATCATTTGAACTCATTATTGAATTTATGATACCATTAAAAAACTTTAAAATATTATTCTTTTGATGAGCGACAAAACCCCTCCCACAGTTTTTGCAAAACAGATAGACCTGCTCTACCAAAATGCTCCGTCTGCCATTCTGGCATCTGCTCTAATCCCTGTAATGTTCCTGATTTTCCTGACTGATTTCCCTGAACGTAAAGCCATACAAACATGGGCCATCATGATGGAACTCGTTCTCCTGTTTCGTATGTTCACAATCTTTCTCTATCACAAGAGAAAAAAGAAAAAATCTTTCCAGGTTAAACAGGCGTCAAGTTTGTTTAACACAGGTGTTGCCATGGCCAGCATGATCTGGGGAAGCCTTGCCTGGTGGATATACCCATTGACTGGTGACCAGAGTACTCACTTTCTCTTTTTCATCTCACTTATTGGTGTCACCGGTGGATCTGTCGCTTCACTGTCCTACCGCCAGCTGCCGAACTATCTGTTCATTTGCCTGACAACGTTTTCCATGCTTATTGGTTTGTATCGTACTTCTGGGCATCAAAATACTGCCGTTGCTATTATCACAGTCGTTTATACAATTTTTCTTTTAAAGAACGTCCGAATAATGCAGGGAAACAACGAAAAGATGCTCATCTTAAAGGAAAAAGCACTTGCCCGGGAGGTGAAACTGAAGATTGCCAGTAAGAAAACAGAGGTAGCCAGCCGGGCCAAATCCCGTTTCCTTGCCAATATGAGTCATGAAATCCGCACACCAATGAACTCCATTATTGGCAGAACGCGACTGGCGTTAGATGAAAGGATTGAACCGAAGATGCGTTCTCACCTTGAAACAATACAATCCTCATCCAAAGATCTGCTTGC
Source organism: Desulfocapsa sulfexigens (assembly GCA_015662865.1). Lineage (GTDB taxonomy): Bacteria > Desulfobacterota > Desulfobulbia > Desulfobulbales > Desulfocapsaceae > Desulfocapsa > Desulfocapsa sulfexigens_B. The sequence goes on along the minus strand of DQTH01000245.1, from coordinate 5,338 downwards.
CCTGATAAATGATATTCTGGACTTTTCAAAAATTGAGGCTGGTGAACTCAAAATTACCAATAAACCATTCAATCTATATGAAACCATACAATCGATCCTGAATACGGTGAAAGTACTTGTTCAGGATGAAAAAGATCTGGCTGTAACATACACAATTGCACCAGATGTACCGCAGGCAGTTGTCGGGGACAGTCTCAGACTCAGACAAATCCTTCTCAATCTTTTAAATAACGGTATTAAATTTACCGAAAACGGATTCGTCGACCTTTCAATAGAATGCCTGAAAAGCACTGACACATCTCTGCTGCTTCAGTTTAAAGTGCGTGATTCCGGAATTGGAATAGCCATTGACAAACAAAAACACATTTTTGATGAATTTGCCCAGGAAGACGACAGTCCAACCAGGCAATTCGGTGGCACCGGCCTTGGTCTGGCCATATGCCGGCAGCTCTGCCAGCTCATGGGAGGCAACATAGAAGTCAGCAGCAGGCCTGCTCAAGGCAGTACATTTACTGTTGCCATCTCATTTCAGCCATGTGAGATAAATGACCTGCCTGCAGACACAACTCCTGGCAAAATAGAACAAAAACAAAATGCTCCCATGTCTCTGCTGCTTGTCGAGGACAATGAGGCCAACCGGATTCTGGCCAGAATGGTTCTAGAAGGAGAGAAACATCAACTTGTGGAGGCCAATGACGGACTCCAGGCATTACATATCCTCAGTGAACAGAAATTTGACGCTGTTTTAATGGATGTTCAAATGCCTGTAATGGATGGATATACAGCCACCAGGATTATCCGTTCATTGGAAAATGGTGATCCGGTGACAGATGTGGACAATCAGTTAACTGAAAAACTCCAGAAACGTCTTAGTGGTTGTCATACAGGAGTTTATAGAACCGAGCCGTTTTAAAATAAAAAACATTAACAATCCAACCAGTTACGCCTGAAAAATACGTAAGACCCCACGCAAAGCCCAGTATCCCCACAGAAAAAATTTAAAAAATCAATATGATGTGCATTTTTTGCTTGCATATGTAAGACCCTACTGTTATGTTGCGGGCATGGCTCATATACATAAAAAGATGAAAAAGGGAAGGCCCTATTACTATATCCGAGAGATCGCCCGGGTCGACGGCAAGCCCAAGGTCATCAATCAGGTATACCTTGGATCTCCGGAACGTATACTTGAAATGGCACAGGGCGGTAAGGGCATGCCCGAAAAAATCCAGGCGCAGTCCTTTGGTGCTCTCTGGCTGGCAAATCTTGTTGAAAAGGAAATCGATCTTGCCGGCCTGGTTGATAAAGTCGTGGGAGAGAAAAAAGAGATAAACAAAACACCGACTGTTGGCGAATATTTTTTATATGCTGTCTACAATCGCATGATCCAGGCCTGTTCAAAACGAGCCATGCCGGGATGGCACAAACCGACAGCTATTCAACATATTCGCCCTGTCCGGATTGACGAACTCAATTCACAGATGTATTGGTTCAAATGGGATCAGGTCGGAAAGCAGCAATTGGAGAAAATCACAAAAAAATTCCTCCAACGGATTTCCGAGCTTGAGCCTTCGTCTTCAGATTGTTTTATGTTCGACACAACCAATTATTACACCTTCATGGCTTCGGATACCGAGTCGGAACTGGCTCAGCGAGGGAAAAGTAAGGAAGGGCGTAACTGGTTGCGGCAGGTCGGCATTGCCCTGCTTGTCAGTCGGGATAAACGTATTCCCCTCTATTACAGAGAATACGAAGGGAATCGGCACGACTCAAAAGTTTTTCTCCAGATTATGGAAGATATGTTCACGGCCATGCGTAAGTCTGCAGGGGCAGACGCCACCTTGACAGTCGTTTTCGACAAAGGCATGAACAGCGAAGAAAACATCGGTGTCATCGATGCCAGGGAAGACATCAATTTCATCACCACCTATTCGCCCTACTTTGCAGAGCATCTCATCCATGTGGACCTGGATACGTTTATGGTTGTTGACACGAATAAAAATCGTAAACTGTCCAGGGAGGGCAAAGAGGATGACCGCTTACTGGCTTGGCGAACCCGGGGTGAATACTGGGGACGAGAACGTACGGTGGTGGTGACCTATAATCCCCTGACGGCGACAAAGCAGCGTTATGGTTTTGAGAAGAAAATGCTTCACCTGCAGGAAACCCTGTTTGAGTTTCAATCCAAGGTAAACAGACAGGCCCCGTACTGGCGTAAGCAATCGGTCGTCCTCAAGCGATACAAAGATATCTGCTCGGACCTGCATATCCCGTCGGATTTGTACAATGTTGATTTTTATTACCATGACAGTCGTCTCAGGATGAATTTTCGAAAAAATCATTACCGTATCGGTTGTTACATTGATCGCTTTGGTAAGAATATTCTCATTACCGATATAACCGACTGGACAACCGATGAGATAGTCCAGGCAAGCCTGGACCGCTGGGCGGTCGAAGATGGTTTTCGATTGACCAAAGACGAAGCACAGGTGGCACTCAGGCCGTTACGGCACTGGACGGACAGCAAGATACGATGCCACATCTTCACCTGTATCGCCGCCATGGCGCTTTTACGCATCATTGAACTCAGGCTCAGGACGGCAGGAGTGGACATGACTGCCAAGGCCGCCATGCGCCACATGTACAGTTTACACTCCTGCCTTCTCTGGTTGCCGGGAAAAAGAAAAGCCATGCGCATGCTGGAAGATCCGGACGAGGATCAAGCCGATATCATGCGGGCTTTTGGCTGGAAAATAGCCGGTGGGGTCTTACAGGAAATATAGGTTTAGCGCACTGGAATTCCGTATTTTTATCGAAATAATATGGGAAATTCTATAAACTCCTGTCATACTCCCATCGTTGCCATGACCGCCAATGCCATGAATGGTGATAAAGAAAGATGTCTGGCTGCAGGAATGGATGATTATCTGGCAAAACCATTTCATCCTGAAGGACTGACAAAAATTTTCAACAGACTGGCGACTAAGGTCACTTCGTAATTTTCAATGAGAATATATAAGCGCTATGGTACACACATAGATACACACTTTTTCTTTCATTTCTTTTATCAAGACGCAACAGGACATTATGGCTGAGATACGAAGTACACTGGATATGGTAATGGAACGGGCTGCAAGAATGGCAGCACGTGCTGAGGATATTCCTGCGGATCAGGAGACAGAACAGAGAGGTATGCGCCTGGTCGCTGAATTTTTAGAGGGAAAACAATCAGACCTGGCGGATCTCCTTGGGCAGGAAGCACCTGCCGACCAGAAGGCAATGCGCCGGGGCATGGCTAAAGCATTACTGCGCAATATTGTTCTTCCCCGGGATGAATTTCTTATGAAAAGCAGCTCTGCTGCCATTACCGGCCTCCTTGACCTTTCAGGTCAAGCTGGTGATGTGGGTTCAGTTTGCACTGAACTACAGCAGCTTTTGGAGCAATACTCCCAGCACAAAGAACAAACCAGACAGCAACTGGATGATGCCATCCGTGCCCAACTCATGCAACAGCTTCAGGCAAAAATGGGGACAGACGAGGAACTGCCTGCCATTGATCCCACCATGCATCCCCAGTACCAGAAAGAGTGGGAAACGGCCAAGAGCAATCTGAATGAACAGTATACCCAGGCTTTTGATCAACGTAAGGAAATTCTCATGCAACGGTTCTCCTGATGAGTATTTCAAAACGTATAGAAAAAATCCAGGCACAGCTGCGACGAAAAAAGATCAACGCAATCCTCATCACCCAGCCCCACAACAGGCGCTATCTAAGCGGATACTCTGCCGCTGACCATGACATAGGTGAAAGCTCCGGTGTCCTGCTTATCCCGGCACGGAAACCGCCCCTGTTACTCACTGATTTCCGTTTTCAAATTCAGGCTGAACACGAAGTTGGAGACATGGATGTCATACTGTACCCAAAAGGATTACTGACTCTTTTAAAAAAACTGCTCCCTGATCTCGGAATCACCAGCCTGGCCTTTGAAAGCCATTATACCCTTCATTCTGCTGCTGAAAAATTGCAGTCAATGGCAGACAAACTCTCCATCACACTGATTCCCATGGACGGTATGGTGGAAAAAATGCGTCTCATCAAGGATGAAGATGAAATTGAAAAAATCCGACGCTCTGTCCTGCTAAACGAAAAGGTTTTTCAAAAGATCTATAAAACCATAAAACCGGGACAGACAGAAATCGATATCGCCCTTGCCATTGAATCCACAATGCGTAGAAAAGGAGCAGAAGCCCCCAGTTTTGAGACCATAACAGCAACCGGAAAACGCAGCGCCCTGCCCCATGCTGTCCCGGGTGCTGTAAAAGTCAAAAAAAACAAACCCCTTATGATCGACATGGGTCTCATTCTTGATGGATACTGTTCTGATATGACCAGGACCTTTGTTCCTGTGCAGGCAAGCAAAAAATACCTGAAAATTCACCGCCTGGTGCGTAAGGCTCAGCTGGCTGCCACCAGGGAAATTCGAGCCGGAATCAGTGCGGCGGCAGTGGATAAAGTTGCCAGAACTATCATTTCTGATGCCGGGTATGGAAAACATTTCGGTCATGCCCTAGGACACGGGGTAGGACTGGCAGTACATGAAGACCCACGTCTCTCTTCACAAAACCGCAAGCATCTGAAAGCGGGAATGATTGTTACAATTGAACCCGGCATCTACCTGCCGGACTGGGGGGGAGTGCGCCTGGAAAACATGGCTGTTGTCCGTGAAGATGGCTGCGAGGTACTAAATAAAGATACAACCTGGCTGGATATATAGCATTCCTCATTTGGTTCCGGAGAGGAGTAGAGGCTGAACACTCCGGCTTAGATTCTCCAGTAAGACATGATTGTCATTTTGGTTATCCTGCCGAATGCCCAACTCGATCCCTTCAGCCAGTGCAGCCTCACGTGTCAGTCCAAGTCCTGCAAGGGTACCTTTTATTTTGTGCGCAGCATTCTGCAGGTCATCAGAATTTGAGCTGTCCAGTGCAACCCTGGCAGTGGCCAGGGAGTCTGCCAGGGTCTGTATTGAAATCAGCAATAAGGTCTTAACCTGATCCGGCTTTAGATTGTAGATTTTTTGCAGATTTTCAACCGCAATTTCACACAGTGGTTGTTGAATATCCGAATCGGACACCTTATTTGATGTGTTGTTAATCATGACAAAATGTCTCCAGAATAAAGTTTCTTATCTCGTATTCACTGTTTCTATACGTTTTAAGCTGAAGTTCCAATAGTAACTATTCCTAAAAAGTACCTAACTATTTAAAATTTATATAAAATTTTCAAAAAGTGTCTTTTTTTGCTGGAAATTGTACCCATGTAAATGACATTTTACTG
>DQTH01000230.1 GCA_015662865.1 Desulfocapsa sulfexigens | reverse complement strand
GTTACCTGGTTGATGTCTACCGAAAGATACTCCTCCCACCAGTCGGTTCATAGATTTTGCAGCTTTTATTGCACTTTTTCCACAGCTTATCGCAGGCCCGGTATTGCGTTACAAAGATTTGGCCGATCAATTTACCAGTCGCGAACATTCCTACAGTAAATTTGCAGAAGGTGCCTCCCGCTTTATGCAGGGATTTATGAAAAAGGTGTTTATTGCGGATACATTAGCGCCGATAGCAGATGCTGTTTTTAACAGTAGTGCTCCAAGCATGTCTGATGCCTGGTTGGGAACACTGGTATACACTCTGCAACTCTATTTTGATTTTTCAGGATACAGTGACATGGCTATCGGCCTGGGTTTAATGATGGGCTTTAGATTTATGGAAAATTTCAACCAGCCCTATCTTAGCCAGTCCATCACCGAGTTCTGGCGTCGTTGGCATATCAGCCTTTCTGCCTGGTTAAAAGATTATTTGTATATTCCCCTTGGCGGTAACCGAAAGGGCAGACTTACAACATACCGCAATCTTGTGTTGACCATGTTTTTAGGAGGGTTGTGGCATGGTGCGAATTGGACCTTCGTTGTCTGGCATGGCGTCTGGATGGCTATTGAACGGGCAGCAGGCATCAAGTCGGATGGGAAATTTCGTTTCCTGAACTGGCTATTTTGTATGGTATTGGTTCTGTTGGGTTGGGTGATGTTTCGCGCAGAGAGTATGAGCCAGGCCTTGTTAATGTACAAGGCCATGTTTGGAGCTGATACAATTCGACTCTCTATTGATATTGCGTTGGGAATAAACTCATTGCAAAAGATAACCCTTGTTGTTGCCATTTTGATAGTAGTTTTTCAAGGAATGCGAACTCGCAGATTTTCTTTTGGCCGTATCCTGCTCTATCGACATAGTGCTACTTTTCTTCTTGCTGCCCAGTTTCCCTTCTTCCTGTTGTCGATAAGCAAACTCATAGCCTCCAACTATTCACCCTTCCTCTATTTCCAGTTTTAATTAAACGCTATGAAAAGAAGACAGATAAAATCACTGAACACTGTTTCATTTATGCTCTGTGTAATCATCATTGGTTTTTCTTCTTATCAGGCAGTAAAGATTCCCAGGGCAGACATCAGTGAAATAATAAACGGAGAGGTATTTCGCAGGATGGAAACACATTATCAGGATGTTTTTAGCCTGAAAGACATGGCTACGGGGCTATGGGCAATGCTCAATTATACAATATTTAATGAAGGGCGAAATGGTGTCGTTGTCGGGAAGGACGAATGGCTTTTCAGCGTGGAAGAATACCATCTGAGTTCTGATTATCGAAAAATATGGAATAACAACCTGCAATTAATTGTACAACAGGTGCAACAGTTGAAAAAAAAAGGTCTCAAGGTGCTGGTCGTATTAGTGCCTGAAAAAGCAGACCTATATCGGAATAAGCTTAGCAAAGAAACGATGCATAATAGCATTGGTCTCTATCACCATACTTTCCAGGCGCTTGCTGACCAGGGAATTCATGTGGTTAATGTCAAAGAGGCCTTGAACAAGGCGATTGAACAGGGTGATCAGGTATTTTTTCGAACCGACACGCATTGGACTATTCGCGGAGCCCAATTGGCTGCCCTGGAAACAAGTAGAAGCAAATACATTACACCGGGTACTGACATATTTACCCAGAAGTATACTGATAACACTACAATGTCAGGTGATTTGACAAAATTTATCCCCACAGGTGAAGTCTTTTCCAGATTCGCACCCCGCCCGGATTCAATGCAGCAGGTGAGTATCGATAAGGAAGTAGATGAGATGGCGCTGTTTGCTGATATTAAACAGGATACTATCCTGATAGGAACCAGTTACAGTGCAGACCTGCGATGGAAATTTGCTGACTGGCTTCAGTATTACTTCCATAAAGAAGTGCTGAACTTTTCAGATGAGGGGACAGGGCCTTTTCAGCCAATGAAAAAGTTTATAGACAACGATCTTGCAAATGAAAAGGACATATCTTTTGTTATTTGGGAGATACCTGTGCGCTACCTTGTGATGGAACCTTCCACGAATGAAACTGAAACACACTGAGGTGAGTAAATGATGCAACGATTCATGATCTATTTTTTTGCGATATTTTTATGCTCTGTTCCGTTAACGGCATCTGCCGGGGATAAGGGGCTTTATGCTAAAAAGCCACCTGCAGATGCAGCCTTTTTCAGGGTACTGAATGCTTCAGACAACAGTGCATTGAAGGTGCTGTTGGACGGTGAAAAATTAGTCACTGTTGCCCCGCTTCGTGTTTCCGGTTATGGCTTTACAGTATCATCGGTGTTTAATCTTACGCTGAACGGAAAGACCATTTCTGTGCCGGCAACAGCAAAAAGTATGATTACCCTGGTGTGGAATGGGCAGGATTATTTCACCGTAGCGGAAGAGACTTTTTCCAGTAAAAAAAAGGCGCGCCTCAAAATTTTCAATGTGGGGACAAAACCAGTCAGTTTAAAAACAGCTGATGGCAAGACAACGGTAATTGAAAAGGTTCCAAGTCGCCATTATGGATATCGCGATGTTAATGCCCTGAATATGTCATTTGCATTTTATACCGGGGATGCCAAATTGTTGGCGACTGAAAAAATTTCACTTCAAAAAGGTCGGGTCACCACTCTTTTTCTTGTGAACAATGGCAGTATTCCACTATATGTTCAAACAGAAGAGCAAAGGTAATGATTTCATGAAGTTTACGGGTAGGCAAGTTGTACTGGTGATCCTGATAATTTTGCTGACACAAAAGATTGCTTCAGAGGCTGCAGCCTCTGAATATAAGGTGGAAATATTTGACCACTTATGCAGTGAAGTCAACGATGAAGCCCGATATACTTCAACCAAACTCAAGTCCCTGAAATATCTAACAGAGGGAAAGAATGGTTTTGTATTTCGGTCAAGAGATGATTTTCTCGAAAATTTCGGAGATGAAGGGAGCAATTACAACGGGTTAAAACTACTTGTAGATTTTTTAGCCTCGAAAGGAACTCAACTGGTTATGGTTTATTTGCCCACCAGAGGCCTTATGAATCCCTATGCTGCTCCAAGTGATCGGTTTGACTATTCAACCGCCCTTTCTTCCTATCTCGCTAAGGTGGAAAAGTTACGTCAGTTAGGTATTGTTGTGCCGGACATGAGCTCTTTACTCAGGCAATATCAGGATACGGATTTCTACTTCAAGCGTGATATCCATTGGACACCTAATGGTGCGCGTAAGACTGCTCAATTAGTGGCCCAAACCATTAAGGAAACC
>DQTH01000063.1 GCA_015662865.1 Desulfocapsa sulfexigens | reverse complement strand
GAAATAGCCTTGTATCATACGCTTGGTAATTTACCTGTCCCTGAAATCACCCACAGATTTGTTTGAAGAGGCAAAAATTCCAGGAGAAATGGGCTCTTGTCAACATTCGCTCTTCCCCATAACTCCTCACTAAAACAGACCAGGTAATCCCGGTAATGGCGCGTTAAAACTGTTTATCCTTAGACTGTTTTTTAATATCTGACTTATCTCAGTGCACGATTCTACAATATTTTCTCCTTAAGCCTATATAGCCTTGCCAAATGGTGTTCAAAACGTGTTACAAACCAGAAAAGAGGGCGCCCACAATAGTGCGTGACAGAAAAGATAATAAAACACTTGAGGCCACCACCACCACGATAAGCTCCCAGAGGTATACATCGGCTGAGCAGGTAATGCCTAAACACGCGATGTATTGGGCTGGAACTGAGATCATATCCTTTACTCATCAGTTTCTTAGCCATTTTCTTTCCCCCTATTCATTGAGTCTCTCCTTCATGTGGCGAAAAAAAACTCTTAATCTCAGCAAAGGGTTAAACCGAAGAGATGTGGGCGAAAGATCCCATAAAGCATGGGATTGTTTTGCATGTGCTTTTGCCACTTTTTTCGCTCCGTGAAAATCATCGAGATGATGCTTATGCCTGATATTGCAGATCTCCCGGGTTGTCGGGAAAGCCAGCTTACTGACCAGAAGATAATTTATCCAATACTTATAATCACATAAAGAATACCCAAGAAGAGCTGAAGCTGCAGCATAGGGTTTTGCCGAATCAAATAGGCCCTGCTGTAAAGGAGCATAATTCTTATCCTGATCCTTTTCGGCACGCCCGATCTCATCATCTGTATTACGAAAAATCAACTCATAACTGCCATTATCTTTTAATCCGTATCCATTAAGTGTTGGATGCGGTGCCCGACATGCTTCTTCAAAAAGATCCCTGGCATAAAGGATGGCAGATGCCGCGAAGTCAAAGCGATGCTTGTCGTAGATAATACCCTCAAGATGATTACTGGACGAAGTGGGAAAAGGAATGCCACGAGTTGCGCCAAAAAGCATTCCATGACACCTTGGGGCATCCGGACGATGGGAAATTGCTTCATAAAAAAAGCGCTGAATCGTCCCGAGCCAGCCTATATCCACCAACGAAACATCGGCGTGATCAAAAAAACCTATATCTTCCAGGTAGCGCTGCAGAGCATCATTTGCACTACGTGTCTGCCGTTTCACCTCATCCTGGAATTCGTCATCTTCGAGCAACTCGGAAAAACGAACCCTGTTTTCCTGAAGGTAGCCCTCATGCAAATGGCTGAGAATTGTCGTTTCTGTCAATCCATGACGATCCAGGTGGCGGGCAAACGGTTCCGGATTGAGGGAAAAAACACGGCAGACATCCAGGAAATCAGAATTTCCGCTTGGAAGAAAAACAATATCTGCATTGGTCTGAGTGAGGCCATTATATGCACAACTGGCCCCTGCAAGGGCCATTCGGCTGACATAAAGATACTCAACTTCAGGCTGCTGTCTGCCCGGAAAAATAAGGGGAATGGTATTCTCCCAGTACTTTTTAAATGTCCATCCTTCACGGGAGAGAAAGAAAACCTTTCCAACATTCAGCTCTCGACTTCTTTCAGCGACATGCTGAACAAAAGCTCCAATTAGAGGGCCGAGGAAACTATAGCCTTCCACATATAGTTCATCTCTTTCAATATTTTCATATTCCAGTGGCTGCATAAGCTGCTGCAGAGCTCTTCCGCGCCAAAACGGCCTACCTGCACTATAATTCACAAGGCGCCTGATGATAGACTTACGGCGTTTCTCTGAGGCATCGTGCAATACCAGTGCCTGCAAGCCAAATTCAAGGGGCCGCAAACCATCTGAAATAGGATTGTCCCCCACATGCAGCCATCGATCAGGGTCAAGGTTGTACTTTTTTTTCAATAGAGGAAAAGCTCTACCGGAAGCTTTTGCGAGAAAAGTGTCGGCTGATGAGATCACATCATCTACCAGATCTAGAAAGCCAGCATGCTCAACAAATCGTTTCAGGTAAATGGCAGGGAGATAGATATCAGAAACAATCAATATCTTCTTTCCCTGTTGGCGAAGCTCTTTCAACCAATCAATAAATTCACCACGGGGAACCAGCATGCTGTTTTCCATGGCAACTTCATAATCAGCAACTTTATGAAAAAGGGCTTCGCCAGTTTCTTCTGAAAAAATCTCAGCCAGCATTTCCTGCATATAGCGCGGATAACAAGCTTCGTGATCATCAAATTTTTTGCCTGTTTCCCGGCGATGACGTTTTTCTATGCTGTCCCTGAGATTCTGCACTCTCTCCTGAGTCCAGTTCAACCCCTTTTCCTGTGCCATATCAGCTATAAATCTGGCCACCGGGAGTTTTACCATATCCGGATCATGGATACGGCGAATAAGGAGGGTATCAAAAAGATCAAAACTAACGGTATCAACCGCCGGAGCAATCTCTTTTCCTTTCCGGATAAGGGCAGGTAAAGAATAGTACTTGGGAATATTCATGAACGCAGTTTTTTTCCAATCTTATATTTCAATGCAGAAATAAACCTGGAATACGCCTCTCTTACGCTTGGCTCTACCCCTTCCGTCAAAACGGAACGAACATCATTCAATTCCTGCTGCAGCTCAATCAGTCTCTCAGCTCCTGCATTGACATATGGTCTTAAATCTTCGGGAACTCGGGCGAGCATATATTTGCGTATGACATCCTTATCCTGCTCTCTTCCTGTGATAGCTGCCTCGCCCAATGTGTTTCCATCGTGGATACGATAATAGAGAAGCTTTTCATCAGCCAGATAATGTACCTGACCAGGAAAGGCCAGCATCATCCGAAAGATAAAGTCATAGTCGTGAAGATAACGAAGGGAGCAGAATTTTCCGACTTTTTCAGCCGCGGCTTTTGTCATGAACAGGTTGGAAGTTGTGACCATGAAATTGCCTTTTAAAAAAGCAGTGTAAAGATCACCGGATTTTTTATAAAATTCACGATTCTTCCTATGCCAGACATTCCAGCCGAAATCTGGATCAGTGAAGTCTTCACCACTGTCGGAGATTGGAATCACATCAGTGAAAAGACATTGTGCACCTGTCTGCTCCCGGGCTTCCAGCAGACGCTGTAGACGATCAGGACTGTAAATATCGTCTGAATTCAGAATAGAGATATAATCACCGATGGCCAGCCCCATACCTCGATTAATGGTGTTGAAGGCGTCCTGATTTTCCTGATAAAAATAGCGAATTCGTTTATCGTTATAAGACTTTATAACAGACGCAGTATTATCAGTAGAACCATCGTCCACGATCACTAACTCAAAATCCTGCAAGCTTTGCTGCAAAACTGAGTCAATGGCTGGACCAATAAATTTCTCATGATTATATGCGGGTATTACGACACTTACTTTCAATCTGCATTCCCGGATAGATTATTTTTAAAAAGATGCGAGGTGATAAGCGAGAGGAATCATACTGTAAAGAAGGATATTTAACAAGGTTTCTTAGTCACCGTTTTCACCAGCATACCACTGAAGAAAGGACTTTTGTTTTTCCGAATCTGTTCCAATCACAGCCCTGTTATAATAGGGATCTCCTGCAAGGAGTTCCTGGTGCCATTGTTGCTGAAAAAGCTGCTTTTCCCGATCAGCCTTTTGTAAATCCATTTTTTTACAAGGTTTATGATCCCGCCACCTGGCTTTTGCAAAAGGAGTGTAGATATTTTCATATCCCTGCTGCCGCATTCGCAGACAAAGATCATTATCTGCAAACATCTCGGGAAAAAGTTGGCTGTCAAATCCCCCGCACTTCAGAAACTGCTTCCTGTTCACCATGGTAAAATTACTGGCAAGAACAAAAACATTCTGCTCACACTCCAGTCCATTCATATGTCTGGAACATTCCTGCAAAAATCTATTGAAATAGTATGGCGAACTGCGCTCCGGATCGGGTTCGCGCGAAATAAACTCATCATCACCATTCGGCAAAATTCTTCCACTTACAAGACCGGTACGTTCAAGTATGCTCAACTTCAACAGTTCTTCTATCCAATCAGCAGTCAACACCTCTAACTCAGGATCAAGAAACAACACATACTCCGCCGCCACCTTTTCCGCCGCAAGGTTATACATGGCCACCAGAGAGTAATCCGCGGACATTCGAAGAAAGGATATTGATCCGACAATTCCCTCCGGTTCATTTTCTTCTTCCTTTAGAAGTACAAGAAATTCGACATCCGGGTAGGTTGTTTTTTCAACCAGGAATGATAAATGTTTTACGAAGTACTGATCCTTGCAAAAACGTATTATAACAGACACTTTCGGTTGTCCGCACAACTCCCTGTTTACGTGATAAAAGAATTTCCATTCCGTATTTTCAATGGCAGCGACAACCCCTCTTCTTTTCATTGCCGCCCGCAGGGCATGGCGCCCGGCTTCATCGGCATAATGTTTTTCCCCATGATTCACAGATGTTGAAGAATCATGGGCTCTCCAGCGATAAAGGATTTCAGGGATATGCACAATCCTGCTGGCATTTTCAGAAAGCCGCAGAAAAAGATCAAAGTCCTGAGCACCGTCCATAGCATTATCAAAACCACCGCTGGCCTGATACAACCCAGCCTCAACCACCACAAAATGAGTTATGTAGTTGTGGGAGAGCAACAAAAACTCATTATATGCCGGTTTCCTGAATTCACTCAACGGACTTCCATCATCTCCAATCAGCACTTCATCGCTGTAATATAGATCTGCCTGTTTCTCGTTAATCTGACAGGCAACAGTAAAGAGACAATCAGCGGCAAGCTCATCATCATTATCAAGAAATCCGATATATTCGCCAGTGGCCAGTGAAGCTGCTGCATTTGTTGCACGGGAAATGCCCTGATTTTTCTCAAGAAAAAGTACCTTGATTCTGTTGTCCTGGCCTTCCCATTTTTCCAGGATCTCACGAACCTCCCCATCACTGCTGCAGTCATCAGCAAGACAAAGTTCCCAGTGGGGATACGATTGATACAACACAGAACGAATACAATTGTTGAGAAACGAAGAAGATACATTATACACAGGTACCAAGATGGAGATTACCGGTTTATACTCCAGATCGGCAACCGCACGATTGGGATATAGTCCCCTCCGTTTTCCCTTTTCAAGATAGTGAGCCAATGGTACAGCGTCAGCTTCTTTGTGTGCCAGGTATGCTTCCCGATAAAAGGCAGGATCGAACCAGCTGCATGGGCGATGATCAGCCTGAATCCCATAATGCATATAATGCACAAACATATCTTGATTACCAAAAACGTTATATGTTTTCCTATAATAGATAGGATCAAACAGGGGAGACGGGCTTTTCTCTTCCGCAATCCCAAACTCAAAGTAATGCCTGAAGGGATCGATATTTTTTTTTAACAGAATGGGATTGCTGTCCAGATACCACTCCACGTTAAAATAAAGACTGGGTTTTCGTTTTTCCTCTATACCAATCTTTAAATAATGCTCAAGAGGCAAAAGTTCACTGCTGGATACATCGGCATAATGATTAGCATAAAATGATGCATCGAAATACGGGAGCAGTGAAGTCTCTCCCTTCTGCTGTATATAATGACTCAGTGGATCTATTTTTGAGAAATCAACAGTGGGATGATCAGCCACATAGAGGCAAGGATCAAAAAGCGGATTGGGCCTTACACCTTCCCGCCACCCTCCGGAGAGGTAATGTACGATAGGATTGATATCCTGTGGTGGTTTTCCGGCAAGTTGCTGTAAATAAAACTGATGGTCAAACAGGACACTTACAGCCCTGCCATCTTTGTATCCTTTACCTATATAATGAAGCAGAGGATCCATACCGGAGGCAGCAACATCAGGATTATGGTGCAGATAGTAGGAAGGATCAAAAAACGGAGATCTTTTCAGCAGACGGTAATCCTTATTGAAAAGGGCGTACCATACTTGTAATAGCGTATTCTTAAAAAAATGTTTCATATTATTATCTGATTACCCACAAAAACCGGCCATTCTCAAAAAGCCGCTGTGGGATTAGCGGTGTCCTGAAGGACAATATAAGAAAACCTTCGATTAAAACGACAACACAATTCTGCGAGGTAACGACAAAAAGATGTCTTTGCACTACGCCCTCTGCGGCCTCCATATTTTTTGCCTCCCCAGTAGGCATCATTCTGTAGAATAACATAAGATACGATGGGTTTACTGTCGTCACGTTCTTTCATAATCTGCTGTACTTTGTGTTTCACCAGGAGGGCTTGTGTAGCAAAAAGCACCAAGAGTTCTTTTCATGCTCAAGGCAGAAACATTGACTTTTGATTGGGTGATAAGAGAGATAGCACGGAACCAGATTTTCAGCGGTAATTTAGTTGAATCAAATATGGTTCCAGCTGTGACAAATATTTGAGATCGAAATCTATTGCACTGAAAGAATTTTCTTGA
Organism: Desulfocapsa sulfexigens; assembly: GCA_015662865.1. Lineage (GTDB taxonomy): Bacteria > Desulfobacterota > Desulfobulbia > Desulfobulbales > Desulfocapsaceae > Desulfocapsa > Desulfocapsa sulfexigens_B. The sequence continues at coordinate 19,755 of DQTH01000063.1, read as the reverse complement.
TTTTAAAGAAAATTTCTAATCATAACGCTTTAACATCAAAATAAAATTCGTTCAATTGATTGAAAACTGTATCTTCAGAAAAATTCTTTTCGGCAAATTTTCTGCCATTCCTCCCTATTTGATCTCCCAGTCCTCTGTCATTATAAATTTTACTGATGACATCAACCATTGATGAAACGTTTCCTTTTTCCATAACAATTGCTTCCTGATCATCTGTAAGTTCCAGTCCTATATTGACCCGGGGAATTGCCACAGGTTTCCCAATGGCAAGAAATTCAGGAATCTTTGATGGCAAGCGATACCTGTTAAATCGGTCATTTCTACCCGGTTGTATCAATAAATCAGCAGCAGCCATCAAGGAGGGAACATCAGTTATATCGACATAGCCCAGCTCATGAACATACTGTTTTAACTCATTTTCACAATCACCCAGAAAATCACTGACATCTCTTCCTGCTCTTATCAGGCGAACAGGAATCCCATGACGATTTGCAAGATAGACTGCAATATAGAGGCTTCTCACTTCCATTGCATTTACACCATGCACGCTGCCGACATAGCATAAAACAAACTGGTCATCAGAAATTTTGAGTTGCTTCCTGACTTCCCTCCCATCTACTATTGGACTGAAAATATTCAAATTAATGACAGGCCACAATCTCAGACTTTTTTTCTTTGCGGGAACAAACTCCAGCAGTTCCCGAGTGATCACTGTTACAGCATCGGCTTTTTCTAAAAAAAGAGGGTAATGATACGGAGAGGCCAGTAAGTCGGGAAGCAGGTACTGTAAACGTTTTTCTGATAGAAATTTAAGATTTTCATAAGGTATTCCGGAAAAAGATTCTACAATCATCTCTTCATTGTCTTCAAGATGAACGACGAGCTTACTGGCCGGATATTTTTCCTGTAACCTGAAGCATTGCTTTCTGACAATCTCTCTGGGTGTCCAGGCATGAATAATATCCAGTGTATTATCCTCAAAAAACGCCCCGATTCCCTCAATAGATTCAGTAAAAGTACAGGGCCAATAGAGGACATTCTTCGGTAAATACTCAAGAACAGAATCCTTATTGTTGGGTACAGCCACAGCACAGTTATGCCCCTTGCTCACTAAAAGATTTGCGAAATTGTGGACATGTATTGCACTGGCAGTACTAAAATCGTGATAGAGAACAAATAGAATATTCATGGATTCGCCTCTGTACTGTGTTTCTTTCGGCAAATTTCATCACGTCTTTTTTTCATATAGGAAGCTAAATTGAAAGAAGTCCGGCTGACGGCCAAATTCTTTTCAATCAGCTCCTGCAAGGAATCAAGGAACAGGAGTCTATCAATACTGCAGGTAGATTGACTAGCTGCAATGACAGGATTGTTTTCCCCAAGAAATGATGAATCAGGGAAGTCAAGCTGTTTCACACCTCCGGATAACGCCTTTATGACAAAGTCTAACTCAAAATAGTAATGCTCATAAAGTGGATTGAATCCATGCAGAGAGGTAAAGACATCTTTCATCACAGCCATGCACTCTACCGTGGGCAAACTCCACTCCTCGCCACTCTTTCCACCAAGTATTGATGCTGATGAATTAAGCGCAAAAGCCTCCTGAAACAGTGCCCGATTGAGTTGCTGCCGTCTGCTGTATCCATTTTCTAGGCTTTTGCAGCAAATTAAGGCTGTTTTCCGTCGGACAACAAAAGTAAGAAACTGACACAACCAATCCTGGTTTCTGGCAATCATTTCTGAGTTTAAGAAAATGAGAAAGTCTCCCTTTGCACACATGGATGCTTTTTGAAGGCTTTGTGCAAGGGGCGCCACGGAATGGCAATATTGAACTGAATATATTTTCTCAGAAATGACAGCGGCATGCTCATTCCTAACAGAGTGTTGTTTACTTGTTGAACAAATTACAATTTCCCAGTCAACGGATGAAACAGACTGAAATATTTTCTGCAGGTTCAAAATAGCTGAGTTAATATCTCCTCTCCCCCAGACAATGACAGAAAACCTTTTCTTTGTTGTTTTATCGTATGCCTTGTCTTTAAAACCGGAACCACACAGTACTCCACTGGTAATGCATTGTTTTTTACCGGGTCTTTCTTTTTCCGGTCTGCTCTGATCTCTATTTACTTTAAATGGGTTTCTCCCCTCATATTGTCCATACATAAGATAGTGAACAAGGGGATTCATTATTTGTTCAGCTACACCGGAAAGCTCTTTCTGATACCAGGAACCTTGAAAAAGGGGATGAGGATCAGCCGGACAGTTTTGGTTGTTTAAAAGATAATAAAGTAGTGGTGCCATTCCAGATGAAGCAACCTGCGGCTCATTTGCCTTATAATAAGTGACATCAAAGAGTGGATGAGGATCAATATTCCAGAGCTCAAAAGAGGAAAGATAGCTGACCAGGGCATTCGGACTGCCCTGCTCAGCAGATACTGTTTGAGTCAGAAAAAATTGATAATCGAACAGGGGATGCGGGTTGAGCTGCAGGCGAAACCCTTTTGTGAAAAAGTGAAAAAGCGGATTGCTATCTATGGGTTCACCATTATCCTCACATTGCTGCTGATAAAACCTTGTGTGGAATAGCGGGTGAGGATTTAATCCGGCAGATGCTCCCAACCTGCAATAATGCAGTAGAGGATTTTCAATAATATTTTCCTGGCCTGTCAGCTGGGATTGGTAGTACTGCAGGTCAAAAAGGGGATTTGGATTTCGTCCCTCAGTGGCTCCGATGCTAACGAAATGAACCAGGGCATCCTGTCCGCTCTGCTCCACATCCGGATTCTGCCTGTAATAAAAAGAATAATCAAAAAGCCCACTATTCCTGACACTCCTGTACAGCAGAGAGTTCTTGCACAGCAATGATTTTACTTTAGCTCTTAGATTACCCAAATCCTCGGTCTACAGGGCAGAATTAATCGGAACATTTTTCAATGATCTGGCAGAAATTACCAATCAGTTGGTCAATGCTGAATTTTTTTTCAATGCGTTTCCTGGCTTCTATGGATAATTTTACTATGGTTTCCGGTGCTCTTTGCAACTCAATTATCTTTTCAGCCAAGGCTTGGTGGTCGCCACATTCAACGAGAAAACCATTTTCCCCATTTTTTATTACTTCCCGGGTTCCCGGTGAGTCAGAGGCTATCACCGGGGTACCACAGGCCATTGATTCAATAATGGAATTTGAAGTCCCTTCACCAAACCATGATGTGGAGGTTAGAACAGAAAGGTCTGCTGCTCTGAATATAAGCTCAACGTCATCACGTTTACCCAGGAAAGAAACCGTGGAAGCAAGCTCATTCTCATGGACCCAGTTCTCAAGACTGCTGCGCTCAGTTCCATCACCAACAATCAAAAATTGTATGTTTTCAGACTGTTTTTCACATGCAGCCGCTGCTCGCAGGATGGTTTTATGATCTTTCAAGACAGTGAGACCGGCAACCATAACAACAATAAATTGCTCCGCAGCAAATGTCAGCTTTTTCCTGGCAGCCTCTTTCGACAGAAGAGGTATTCTGCCAATGTCAAAACCATTATACAAAACATACCGTCCTTTTTTCCCATTCTGGCCATAGGCTGAGAGCCCTGCATTCGAATTCGCAACCACACAGCTGTAGAAAGAATACATAAGCCGTTCAAACTTAAGAACTGCAGACAGTTGGATCGGAGCATTTCGTATGCAGCAGTTAATCAAGCGATAGCGATGCTTTGTGAAAAGCCGGGCAAGAAGGGAAAAATGACTGGTAACATTTGCCCAGCTGCAGACAATATCAGGTTTTATTCTGTCAATCTGCCGGGCAAGGCACAAAAAATCAAAAGGATGAAAATTATCATTCTCCAGGGAATAAAATGAGCCTAACCGATCTTGTACCTTGGTAAGATAAAAGGCGTCATGATTCTTTACAAACAAATGACAGGAAAATCGGTCTTGCGGCAGCCCATGTATCAGTTCAATCATCTGCCGCTCTTTACCGCCAACTCCAAAATTACCGATAAGAAACAGGATTGTTGTTTTCTCAGTCATCTCTTTACAGCTTTTAGTCCTATTAATTGGCAAATACTTTAATCTCCGAGAACCAACCCTGCCCTCTTCTGCCAGGTATACTTTTTAAGGAAAAGGCGCTGTGCTTCCATACCCATTTTTTTTCTCATTCCCACGTCGCGAAACCTGTCTATGGCTATTATCCATCCAGAATAATCATCCGGTTTCACCAATATTGCAACATCCTCATGTAACACTTCCCGCAGCACCGGAAGATCAGAGGCAATAATTGCCTTGCCATAGGCCATGTACTCAAACATCTTCAGTGGTGAGGTAAACTGAGAAATGTTTTTGGTAGCTCGAGCTGGATCTGCACCATGCGCCAGAACCTTATACTGGTTGGGCAGGAGACAGACATCAAGGCCATGCAGATAAGCGGGGAGTTTATCCTGCTGAATAAAGCCATGAAAAACAACATTTTTTTCCATTATTTTCCCCTTCCACTTTCGAATGTCCTCTTCAAGACCGCCGATAATGTGAAAATCCACATCTTTTAACCGGGATGCAATGGCAGCGATAACTTCCACGCCCTTCCCGGGATAGAGATGCCCGATATAACCAACCTGAAGTTTTTCCAAGCTTCCGGAAAACAGATTTGAAGTTTCTGTTGTTGCAGCAGGATCAGCGCCATCATGGGCAACAGTAATTTGCTCTGAAGACAACTCCGGGTACTGTTTCAGATATACTTTTCGCAATGCCTCTGAAATGACAACCAGCCGTTTAAATTCTTTCCTTTTAATCAAGCGTGTAAAGGCAACGGAGGCTACCTTGCCATGCCATAAAGGAAAATGTGATTCAGCAATTACCGGATATCCGGCACACGCGGCAACATAACAGCTGAAGATATCCCTGCCATACACAATATCCGGTCTGATCTTTCTGAGGGTATTTAAAAGATACGGGATCACAAACAGGTGGGAAAAAAGGAATCGAAGCTTTTTTCCATTATCTGGATACACCGGTATATGTCTTATTTTAAAACAGTCTCGAACTGCATAATGATGAAATATGTCAGAATCTGAGGCCTGATTCTGTTTTTTTTCAGTCAGTATCCCAAAACAAACATCATGCTGATTTTGAGCAAAAGCCTGACACATTTTCATAACATGGAGGGAATTTGCTGTACGGGAAGGAATGCTTGTCTTGGATAAGTATAATACTTTCATATAATTGAGCAACCATACGTTTATTTACGTTGTTCATGAAAGTAAATCTGAGATTGCACTTTCAACCCTCACCGATGCCGCGCCATCTGCACTGTAGATATATTGCTGGAGAAGCAGATTTAAACCTTTTTCTTCCCTCTCATGCACAGAGGTATCAAATTTTACAACTTTTACGAGGTCATCATAGGAAGAAATATATTTTAACAATTGCTCATACCCTTCAAATAGATTCCAGGATGAATCATCAAAAAAAACACTGAAATCTAACGATATCACTCTTTTCCTAGCAAGAAGCGCCTCAATCAGGACTGTAGAATTGGCCCCTAATACTCTATGGGATTGAATTATATAATTCATAGCATCCCCGGTGTTGGTAATGAACAAATTAGCAGGTAATGCACCACTACCCATATAGTTCCCTGCGATATCTGTAACATACGAAATATCACGCTTTGATTTTTTTGTTTTTATAACAACTTTATATTCAGGATTCTCAATCGCAAATCGTATTACAGCTTCATGAAATGATACATTTTTTTCTTTAATCATCCTCAAAGTATCAGTATCATCCACAATGTAACTAAACTTATCTTCAGCAATAAATGAGAAAAGTGTTATCTGCTTATTATTGTCGCTATTCTCAGCATCAACATACAGATCCATTCGGGGGGGACCAGTCACCACAATATTATTCTTCTCAAGCCCCTTTACCCCATACTTTAATAAAGCCTTTTTTATGCTTTCATTATAGCAAAGAAACAAATCACACTGAGCTTTACGGTTTGTATAGCTCTTTGCTATGATGCTCGTAAGAATCCTCTTATTTCCGAGACCTTCTTTATACAAAATAATAACAGGTATCCCATGCTTTCTTGCGACAGCAACAAACTCTTGTTGTTCTATATATCCGAAGTTACTGCTCATAACAGCATCGAAACCGAGGACTTTCTTTAAAACAGGGAAAATTTTATTGATATCAGCGTATACTTTTCCCCTTCCTTCCCTGCACGTGCTGTTAATATGGTAGTTATCTGCATTTATCTCGGCAATATCAACATATTTTCTCAATACATATCCAAAGTAGAACCTTGGCAAATAGAGATATTGATGAACATTACTTTTTACTATGATGGCATTAATATCATCCAGAGAAGCTAAGCTTCCAATACATAAAATCTTTTTGCCAGCTTTTGTATGATTAACTTTATTTGTTAACAGGGAGAGAAAAACAGCTGACAATCTGAGAAAACCGTAATCAACAGCTCTGTAGAACAATTTATTCAGAAACCACTCAATCAGAAATTGTGGATAGGAGAAGAACTTTTTATTTGTGTTATTCATACGTGGGATAACAACTCATAATTTTACCAGAACAATAACACCCAATTTCTCAAAACTGTTTCAGGATATAATAATTCGGTTAGCAGACAGTCAATCTCGGGATAGCATTATTTTTCCGAATAGAATTCTGGCGAATTCCAAATCCATAGGCTCGTCAATATTCACAACCTGTCTATCGATGACAACTGCCGCACAACGCTCACTTAAGATACAATCACACGCCAGCAATGCATCTCTTTTCATTGCATAACAGATACCGTTTCTATGGTAGTAAGATGGTATTTCCTGACGTATACTGAATTTTTTCCCTTCTTTTAAGTAGAACGCGACGTCTCCTTTCTCGTCGATGGTCAGTGTCTTGTGAGGGGTATATGACCCTGGGGTCCGACTGACAGTAGCTGCAGCCAAATGCTTTTGGGAGGCCAGTTCCAACACGGTTCTCTCAATATCACCAGCCTGCCTGAATGGACTCGTCGGCTCCAGATAGACAGAGATATCAAACTGAATACCATAATGCTTTTCAGCAGATACAAGAGCATGTTTCCAGGTATCTACACCTGTGGCACTATCTGAGCTTAATGCTTCAGGCCTGAGAAACGGTGCATCGATACCATATCGGCCTCCCTCTTCTGCCATCTTCGGATCATCAGTGGATATTACAGCCTTATCTATCCAGGGGAGCTGTTGGATAACCTGTCCCACGTGTCCAATAAGTGAAACCCCTGCAATTTCACGAAGATTCTTTTTGGGAATGCCCTTACTCCCGCCCCGGGCAGGAACAACTGCAAGGATACTCATTGAATCCAGATCCATTACAGTGCCCCCAACTTGACAGAGGTGCCATCAGCACTACTCCGACGTACCGCTTCTATAACTTCCATCACCTTCATACCATCCTGAATAGTACAGCTGGGATTTCTTTTTCCATCTATTACCTCCAAAAACTCTTGAGCTACCGAAACGAACATGGCGTTGCGATCGTCAGTAAAGGTTTCTTTCTCCCACTCATCATCCATTGTTTTCCCGGTCAGGATTTCATTAACTTTCCAGACCAACGTCCCTGTTTCCCCGATAAATTTAATGGATTTTTCATGTGGACGTCCAAAAAGATCCAAGTGCAGAGAAACCCGAATATTATCTGAATATTTTGCAAAAATATCTACGTTATCATCAGAATTAATCTGTAAACTGCTAATCTTCTCAACCCTGCCCATCAATTCTACGGGACTTCCTCCAAGAATCCATATCATCTGATCGATCCAATGACTTTCATCCAGAAGAGCTCCACCTCCCTGCTCTTTGTCAGACATGAAAAAATCCTGATACGATTCCCAGGGATGCCAGTCCGCAAGGTTTGCTGACATAACATAGGTTACATGCAGCAACTTCCCAATGATCTCCTGCTCAAGCATTTCTTTCATTTTGATAAGTGACGGCCACCAGCGCCAGGTGTACCCCAGTAGCAGTGGAACGTCTGCCTTCTCAACGATTTTTTCAAGTAATGCCGCATCTTCCATATTTGCTGCCACCGGCTTTTCCAATAACACAGGGATCTTATGCTCAAGACATTGTATGGACTGATTTACATGATACACCGGTGGGGAGGCAACAACAGCCCCATCATACGAAGAGGCCAACAGGGCATCGGACAGAGAACCAAAACGACCGCGCAGCTGGACGCCAGTCTCTTTCTCTGCCTCCTCCAGACGATCAGCTCTCGGGTCCACACAACTAAGTGTGCAGCCCAGGTTATGGAGGTTTGTCGCATGTCTTTTTCCGGCACTTCCTGTCCCAATTATGAGGATATGTTTTTCATTCATACGTTTCATGCTTCTCTTAGGTCTAATGGAGAAAAAAATCTGCCTTTCAGGTAATGATAAAAACCTGAACTACAGCATTGCTACAGCACGTCATTTGTAGAAACGATTCCCTGTTTTCGACACATTTCAGCAAAAAGGCCATCCCTCTGCAACAGATCATCCCATGGGCCTTCTTCTCTCACAGAACCGCTGTCTATAACATGAATTGTGTCACAAATCTTTAACGTTGATAATCGATGGGCAATGATGATGATAGTCTTCTTTCCCTGCAACTTTTCTATGCTTTCCTGGATGATCTGTTCAGACTCTGTATCAAGGGCTGCTGTGGCCTCATCAAAAACCATTACATCTGGATCAGAGTATATTTCTCTGGCAATGGAAAGTCGCTGTCTCTGTCCGCCCGACAGTTTAACCCCCTTATCACCAACCATGGCATGCTCCTTTTCAGGAAATTCAGAGACAAATTCCAGGCAGCCCGCAAAAGCCATTGCATTTATTATTTTTTCATCAACATGTGGACCATCATCCCAGAAAGAGATGTTATTTTTGATTGAATCGTTGAAAATAACAGGGTCCTGTGTGACATAGCCAAAATGTGTCCGCAGGCTTTCCTTGTTGAGTGCGGAATATTCCTTTCCATCTATTGTCACCTTCCCTCTGGTCGGTTCCAGCAGGCCGACAATAATATCAACGAGGGTAGTTTTGCCTGACCCTGAAGGACCGGCAAGGCCGATACACATTCCGTTTTGTATTGTAAGATCTATATCAGTCAACACATTGTCGCTATCAAATGCATAACTAACTTCATTTAAATGAATCTCATCAGTAAATTCTTTTAATTCAGTAACCACTACCTTCTCTGAGTGCATCTCGAATTGTTCCTCAGCCTCCTCCAAAACCACAATACTGCCAGATTTACTGATAAATGCCTGCCAGACCGACTGCAAACTCAATATCATCCCCATACTTTTAGCTATTAATGCCAGGGGAACTATTAATTCCGTAATTTTAGCACCATTAAATTCAACCATGAAGGATAACGAACCAACCAGAACAACTATCTTGAAGAAATCAAATGTGGTAATTGTAAAACTGTCATACACCTTGCTTTTAAAATTGAGGTTCCTGCTCCGTCGTAATACGGGAAACAGATGTTTCAGGTAGTGAGAGGCATGCGAAGTAGCTTTCAGGTATTTATAATTACTGATAAATTCAATAAGGATATTGTGGGTCTCAGCATTCACCTGAGTAATACTGTATGAAATCTTTGCCACTGCGCGCCTTATTTTCTTATAGGTGACATTTAATACCAGTCCAACCAGCAGCACCACAACTGTTAATTGCCAGTTAACAATGAATGAAAAGGCAAGGTAGGCAAGCAGATTACATGAAAAAACAACCACCTGGGCAAGTTTCTTAAAACAGGCCACCACAGTGACCACTTCCGTAGTCAGTAAATTGTTCAAAAATCCGATTTTTGTGGTGGTGTAATATCTGTACGTCATGTTGCTGTAGGCCACAGCATTTTTACGTTTCAGGTGCTCCCCCAGCCAAGTGGTTATATAGGAACTCACCACCAATTGAGAAAAACTGAAAATAAACTTTATGAAAAATATAATGAGTATGAAAACAAGGACCGTCCTCACACTTGGGTCAATACCGGTAAAAGAAAATAACCAGTAAATCAGCCTGGAAACCACATCATTGCTCACCTCTCCGGTGAAATCCAATGATATTAACGGGACCAGCGCCGTTATTCCCAGCCCATCCAGACCTGCAGCAGTAACAGACAGGATCAGGAAAAGATAGATTTTCCCACCTGCCTCACGCTTAAAATACTGAAAGTAATGAATAAATGGCGTTTTCATGATACTATTACTATTTTCTCATCTTCTTTTTTTCCCGATCAGGAAAATGGAGACATCATACAGACAGAACAGATAGAAAATCAGATCATGTATCCGGGTTATTCTCGTTCTTTTCAGACAATATCTTATGAACCAGCGGGTGGCAGAAGAAAGGTACGTTCCCTCCACATCGGCCAGGGTAAATGTGGCCGAATAGCTGTTTAACCGTCCATAGAGATCATAGGATTCATCTTCCCAGTCTATTCCGGCAGCTGATTCACCAAGCTGAGATGCTATAGTAGTGAAAACCTTTTTTTTTCCTGGAGTAAACAATGATTCAAAATCAAGGTGCAGACCGGGGCAACTTCTTGTCTTTGCCTCATAGTCAAGATATCTGCTGCGCAGGGCATGGAGCAGAATAATACGCCACCGCCGCGACCCTGAGAAATACTGAGACATGACCGACTCCACCCAGCCCACAAAATCACGATGCATATGGATAAAAACAACATCTTCAAACTCGTCCACATACGCTTCATACAGCTTTGCTGTGGGGTACTTGTCAAAGTAGGTGGTATATTCTATATGTTTCCCGGGTTCAGAGCGATTCTTTTTGTACACAATTGCTTGTGCATACACATTCCTCGCAGTTTCATAAAACTCAGTAAGAGTGGCATAATCTTTTTTTTTAAGCTCAGCCATCTCCTGCTCTATCTTTGCACTGTCAATAACAGCAAGAGATGGGCCGGCATCCCTGTCAACCATGCTCACCCCGCCCATCTTTACTTTTCTACTCTGCGACGTATAGGTTTTAAGAAAGTTCTCCTTCAGGCGATCCATATCCGCCTTGCTCTTGCCCAGCAGACACCGGTTCAATCCGAGATTCCTTATCGGGGCATTGAGATAACCAAACTTCTCAACTATTGCACCAACAACAGAGCTTCCCATGGGGCCATTTGAGTTAATAACTACAAGTTTCATCGTTACTGTTTTCTACAGATGACGTTCTAGAGAGCTTTATTATTGTCCAAACCTTCAATGGCTGCCCGCCCCATGGCAAGTATTGCCTCTCTGGCACTTCCACCGATATGGGGAGTGACTATAAAGTTTGGCAGTTCGAGTAACTCCTGATCCTGTGGTGGCTCCACTGCAAAGACATCAAAGGCTGCAGCTGCAAGCCGACCATCTTTCAGCATTTCTTTTAAGGCGGCCTCATCCACAAGACCACCCCTTGCAGCATTGATCAAAATGGCATCGGTCTTCATGAGCGAAAGACGTTCAGCAGTCAGAATATTACGGGTGGAATCATCTAAGGGAACATGCAGTGTCACGACATCGGACTGAGCCAGAAGTTCTTCGATGGAAACGGCTTTAACTCCATTCTGATTATAGAAATCAGAAAAATCCAGGATATCATTGACTAAAATCGGGCATCCAAAAGGTTTGAGCATCGCAACCAGATCTTTTCCGATATGGCCACATCCAATGATGCCCACCGTCCGACCGGAAAGGTAGCCGCCCATATGCTGTCGCCAGGTACCGGAAAGAACCTCTCTGTTCGCCGCCATCACATGACGTAACAGTGCAATTGCAAAAGAAATAACCAGTTCGGAGACCGAACGCCGGTTAACACCTCCCTTCCATCCCAGCCTGACACCATGCCTCCGCATGGCATCCATGTCTATCATATCAAGGCCAACACCATATTTGCTTATGACCTCCAGTCCGGAAAGCTGAGAAAGAACAGAGTCGTCTATCACTTCCAAAGCTGTAATGGCCTTGCTGTGACCACGAAGAAAATCAACCAGGACATCACCTTCAAGCTTTGCCCCTTCATCATTGAAGCTGACATTCTCATATCGCTGCAGCAACTCTTCCCGTAATACTTCATTCAAGGAAAACGACCGGGAACAAACTGCTATTGTATCAGTAGTGTTCATCTATCAATTCACCAGTTAAGATTAATATTTCCATTTGTGGCAAGTACATTCACTGTCCCGGGAACAGCTCCCGGCCTGACATCAACGACACCGCCAGCACCTTCCACTAAAGCAAGTCCTGCTGCAACATCCCACAACATGATCCCCTGTTCGGAATAGGCTTCCGCACCGCCCTGTGCCACCTGGAGAAGTGATATTGAGGCAGCACCTAGCATCCTGGTCTTCCCAAAAGAACTCATCTTTTTCAGAAGATCAGCAGATTCATTTTCATTAAATTGAAATCTGGATGGAATTCCAGTACAAAGAACACCCTGAACAGGATTCGAAACTGCTGAAACCCTTATGGGTCTGTCATCTAAAACCGCGCCAAGATTTTTTCCGCCCCAGGCAAGCCCCCCCGATGGATAGAGCCCCAGCACACCAAAAACAGGTGTGTCCCCCTTGTAAAGAGCAATGGAAACGGCAGCAGGACCAAGACCACGTACAAAATTAACAGTCCCGTCAAGGGGATCTACGATAAACGTGTAGTCAGAATCACCACTCCCGGCAATCTGCCCGAATTCCTCACTTACAATTGGAAGCCCCAGTGGTTCCAGAGCCTTCAGAATATTTTTTTCCAGAGCCTGATCTGCTGCTGCCTTCATCTCACGGGGCAGTGTTTGATCAAAACTATGATTCCTCAGAGCTTCCAGGTGAGCATCACACAGCAGTTTGCTGGCAGAACGTGTGGTCGTCCTGGTCAGGTCCAATAAGCTGTCAACATCATGCAAGCCGGATAATCCTCATCAGGTAGGCAGTTACCAGATGGTCAAGGATCATATGGGCATCTTCAGCAGGACCATACTCCTTGAAATCAGTGGGAACGTGAATCCCCACATCAGCAATTTTTTTCATTTCGCCACCATCAAATGCAGTCAGGGCAACGGTCTGGATATCATTTTCAGCCGCGTATTTAAAGGCATTAATTATATTATCCGAATTTCCAGAAGCGGATATTCCAACCAGGATATCACCAGGTTTGCTCTGAATCATCAGCTGCCTGACAAAGATTTCCTCATAACCATAATCGTTCCCCAGAGCAGTGAGAATGGAAACATTGTCTGTCAGACTCACCACCTGAAAAGGTTGTTCATACTCATTGCACCCAAATGACAGATCATTGGCAAAGTGACTTGCAGTTGAAGCGCTGCCACCGTTCCCGATAAAGTAGACTGTTTTTTTATTTGCTCTAGCGTCAAGCAGTATTTCCACAAACCGGGCAATCTCAGAGCTCTCAATATCATCAAGAATTTTCTTCAGATAATCAATATAAGCAGTGGAAAAAGCACAAATATCCTGTGTAAACAGACGGTCTAAGTTATTCATATTATGTCAGCTATTGTAGTATTTATTGCAGTTTTGTATCCGGATCGAGAATGGCATATGTCTCCCGCCATTTTGGATCGGAATAGTATATCCGGTAAACAAGTTTCATGGTTTGCAGTGCATCATCCGAAGAGCCACTGATCACAGCCCGGTCTTCAATAATATACTGTACAAACAGTTTTATTTCTTCATCCCACGAATAATCGTGATTATAGCGGGTTAACTGCTCTCTGGGGTCACCGCAATCATTATCAGGATCAGCATGAACAACGGTCAGTGTCTCCGCACCATAGCTCTTTGACCCAGTCAGAATACCTCCCAGAATCAAACTGCCTTTTTCAAGGTTGATGTCCAGATTAAAGCGGTGCCGCCACTGCGTTGCCGAGGAGTTCAGCATCCCAACCACCCCGGCACTGTTACGCATCAGAGCATAGGCATTATCTTCAACATTAAAGCCCCAGTGGCTGTTATCGATAAAACTGTAAACCTCCTCAAAGTCTCCTGCAAAGAGCCGCATGAGATCCACCATATGGATTCCCTGATCCAGCAGAACTCCGCCTCCTGCAATTTCACGTTTGGTTCGCCAGTCCGGCTGATTAAAGGTTATGAGTTGTGACTTGCCGTAAACACCGCGCAGGTTGATTATGCCGCCAAGCTCTCCATTGCGGATTATACGCAGGGCCTCCTGTACTGATTCATGGTAGCGGTGATTGAACCCATACATCAGTTTCAATTTCGGATTTGCAAGCTCTCTTTTAATAACTCTTTCAATATCAGCGACATCACGACCAGGTGGTTTCTCACAGAACACATGAAGGCCCTTTTCAAGGCCGGCAATGGTGACATCGGGAGCAATCTCATTGGTCAGGCAGACGATCAGTATATCCAGATCTTCATCGAGCAATCTTTTATAATCGGTGTAATAGCGAACACCGTCATCCATCACACCTTCATCACCGAATGTTCGATCACAAACAGCCACCAGGCGAAGACTCTTATGACGATCGACGCAATCACGACGTCGCTGGCCAACCACTCCATAGCCGGCAATCCCAATTCTTAACTCAGTCATAATAAACTATTCTTTTGAGAAACTGACAGTACAGCTTCAATTATTTATTTTAGGACCTGGGAGCATACGCATCACGCATGCGCTTTTTTCCAGAGAAAGCAGTGTAATTTTTATCCTTGTTAATCAAATCCACAGTAAACATCAAGGAATCATTGCCTCAGCTGCTTCATCGACGGTGTTACACGAATAAACAACTGCTGTGGACCGATCAGAAAAAAGCTTTTTAAAGAGACAAATACCTTTTCACAACAGGATCGGATCGAAGCAACTGCTCTGCCTCAATCAGCTCTTCACGGGTATCAACACCGATGGTCTCCGCCTCTGTGAGAACCATGCGGATCCTGCCACCTGTTTCTATTACACGGTTCATGTCCACCGATTCAACCTGTTCAAGGGATGACTCTTCCATGGCATTAAAGGAAATCAAGGTATCACGACGAAACGCAATAATACCTGTCTGCATGTAACGCGGTAAGTGTTCCCAACCCTTCCAGGGAGAGGGAATAGCCTCACGGGAAAAATAGAGGGCGTCATTATCCTGGTTGACCACCACCTTCACATTGTTTTTATCCTGAAAGGCTTCAAGGGTCCGAATCCGCGACATAACATTGACGATTTCAATACTGTCATCTGTGAATCCACCAAGGGTATCCCCGATGGTTTCTGGAGAAATCAGTGGTTCATCTCCCTGAACCATGACAACGATATCCACAATCTCTCCTGTTTCCCGTTCTATAATTTCTAAAGCCTCGGCAGTACGAGTGGTGGCACGGGTATGGCTGTCAGATGTCATGATCGCCCGACCACCGATGGAACTAACGTAATCCGCTATTTCCCTGTCACAGGTCGCCACATAGGCATTGCTAATGCCGGGTGCCAGGCGTGTGCGATGATAACAATGCCCAACCATGGGCATATCAAGCATTTTTTCCAACGGTTTACCTGGAAATCGTGAGGCACCAAGCCTTGCGGGTATAATTCCTATTGCGTTCATAGTAAAAAGTATCCTTAATTGAGAAAAAAATTGGTTCACAAACCATTACAGCATCGTACAATACCGTGACTGAGAACTAAACCATTTGTTACACGGAAACAGCGTTATCACCCTTTCAAAACTGCAGATAAACAAATGGCTCAAACTTTTCAGGAGAAAAGACCACAATGAGCCAGAGAAAACAGAGCAGAACAGTCGGTGTCATCTTACTTTCCAGGGGAACAGTAACGAACTTCAGTTTCAGGTCAACCAACAGATGAAAGACGAAGAATGAAAGTAGGATAAAGACCACAAATGGCTGAACCCACAGCATTCCGTTGTTCATATCAAAAGCAAATAAAGTTACCATGATATCTAAAAACTGCTCCATGTTCTCTGAGCGAAACAGTACCCAGCAGAGGGTTACGCTCAAAAACGTCAGCAGCTTTGCAAAAACAGTATAACACCTGGAAGAGCTGATGGAGGCTGAATAGTACTTTGCATTCCTCCAGATATTATGAACAACAAGCATTACACCGTGCAGACATCCCCACAGAACAAAGGTCCAGGCAGCACCATGCCAGAGGCCGCACAGTGCCATCACAGTGAGATAATTAACATACTGCCGCCTCACTCCCTTCCGGCTCCCTCCTAACGGGATATAGAGGTAATCCTTAATCCAGTCGGATAATGTAATATGCCACCTTCTCCAGAAATCCTGTATGTTTTCCGCAAGATAGGGAAAATTAAAGTTCTCCTCTATCCGGATACCCAGCATGCAGGCTATGCCGATGGCCATACTGGAATACCCGGCGAAATCACAATAAATTTCCACACTGTAGGCTGCAACAGCCAACCATGCAGTGACCGTTCCAAACAGCTCATTGTTGGAGTAAAAATAGTTAACATATGATGCGACTCTGTCGGCGATAAATACTTTCAGGAACAGGCCAATCACAAATAAACGGTACCCTTTGTAAAGAGATTCGCCAGACACGCGAAGCTCGGATAATTGAGGGAGAAAAGAAGATGCCCGTGATATTGGACCCGACACGATAATGGGAAAGAACGTGCCATATATCATAAAATCCACACTCTTTCTCGGGCCCATCTCTCCCCTGTAGACATCAACAAGATAGCTGATAAATCTAAAGGTATAGAATGAAATCCCCAGTGGAACAATGATATTCAGATGATCAAAACTGAACAGACTTCCGGACACAATATGATTTATATTTTCAATGAAAAAATTGAAATATTTAAAGAACGCAAGAACGACAACATTTGCCAATATACCTGTTGCCAGAAAAGCCACCTTTTGTTTTTGATTACACGATTTAGATATGGCATAAGAAATACAATACGTGACACATACAGAGAGCAACAGGAGTGCAGTCATTCTATAATCAAAATATGCATAAAAATATATATTTGAACATAGCAATATGGCTTTTCGATACGTGTTTTTCTTCACGAAAAAAAACAATAACACAACAACAAAAAGAAAAAGCATGCATTCAAGCTGAGTAAAAAGCATGTTACTCCAATCTCTTTCTGTTCATAAAATGATCTGTAATTATGGAAGCAACAATGCTGTGCCCATACCTGTTAAAATGCCCCGCGCCAGGTTCTGTATTGACAAAACCCCTTGGAAAGAGTCCGGTATTTTCATAATATCTGAGAAATTCATCACCTGCATATATGACATCAATGTCATATTCAGCTGCAATTTCGGCAAATAATTCAATATACTTTACATTTAAATCACTGCCGGAGATTTTTCCATTTCGTATTTTAGGCAGTACCGGAGCATAGACAAAGCTTAGCGGATGTTTTGTTTGAGCCCGTAGACTCTTGAGAAGAAAATGCCACGACTCAGTCAAAAAAACATCTGAGTACTTTTCTCCACCCTTTTTATCTGTTTCTGCAGTGGATTTTCGCTCCTGTTTCCCCGGCATAAACCGCAGCTGCTTCATGGTTCCAGGAAGAGATACCAGGGGCTGCCAGACAAAGGACATATGAAGTTTTGCAAAAACAGTCTTCAACTCCTGAAACTTCGGATGCCATCCATCTTCAGACAGCTCCAAAGGAGCACAACGAAACAGCCCTTTTTTATTATCTGTGGACTGGTCAGGCAAAATATCGCTGAGGCCTGTGATAAAAATATAATGGGCAACTATATCATAAATCACAGCCTCATATCGTGGAATCTCAAAGTAATAATCGGCGACACTGTCACCACTCATCCCGACAGCAAAACAGAATGACTTCCCCCCCAGACCCTTTTGGACCAGATTCGCAGTAATCACCTGGGCCATTTTTTCATCATCATTAACCTGGTGTGCCTCAACATAAGAATCCCCCCACACCACAATTTTATTTTTTTTTATTTTTGATATATCAGAAATACCGTTTACACCGAATAGCCCCTTATGGGTGGTGGCAAATCCCTCGCTTCGCTGTTTGTATACTGTTCCCGGAGTATGAATATATTTTCCAAGTGCATTGTCATACTGAAACGGACGTAAGGTGTTACAAAAAAAGAAACCGACTACCCAGATAAACAGGGTGGAGAGAAAAAACGGGGAAAAAAAAGTGATCAGGACTGTTGAGAAGAACTTTTTTAATTTACAATTCAACACTGTAACTCATTTCTGTAAAGATACAGACTCCTGTTGAAGCATCTATTCATATTTGTAGAACACGGCAGCTTTATCACATGGCAGTCACCTTTTGTTCAGGCTGCCTTCAAAGACATACCCCCAATGTTTTCATACACATTTAACAAGTTCATGGTATGAAACAGATAGCCTGTTCATCTTTTTTGATAATAACTTGAATGTAAATATTCTGGAGAAAAAGAAAACTAGCGACATCTCCACGAGGGATAAGTCATGATACCACTTTTTATTACTCTGAAATACTTTATTGGTTTTTCGGGATGATGTGGTGGTGATCACCTTCTCTCCGAAGATGGAGGGATAATCAAAAGAATCCTTATGTTGTACACCAAGAAAGTCACAGATCTGCCGCATAATCTCCCCGGGATTTTCTGTGAGTTTTTCATAGAGTAAAAAATGTATCCCGGGCTTTCCCACCATGCTGAGCTGTTCACTGAGCACCTTAATAGGAGCCTTTGTCTGGTAATATATTTCCCTCACACTGAGTTTCCTTCCTTTTCGACGACGATCCAGAATAACACTTCGCGTAACCATGGCTGGATCTCGCAAAATCATGATGACCTTGCCATCAAAAAAAAGCTGTTTCCAGAAACTGACAATACTGGTGGTTGGTCCCCCAACCTCTTTTGCAACCCATAGCAACGGAGTAGCAGACTTCTTTTTAATACATTCATTAATACCGGCAAGATCTCTCTGAATAACTTCCCGCAGAGAATGCATCTTACGACTGCACAACTCAGCCACATACTCACTGTACTGTTCTTTTGAGAAATTAGGGAAGTCTTTTCCAGTTACAGTGGAATGGTCATAGTAAGTCTGGACCGCACTGGAATGATCACCCCACACAATGGAAATAAACTTCTTAAGTTTCATTTCAGAAGGATACACCAGCAGGTCCCCTCCGCCATCATGGAGATTCTGCAATAGAGTCGTTCCCGATTTCAGGGGGCCATAGATCATGACCCCGTTTTCTGTCCACTGCGGCAAGTCTGATTCCATAAGATTCACGCTCCCTACTCACTTTCCTGCTTAATTCCGGGAATCCCTGAGATTCCATCCCTGGCACTGACATCCAGCATTCGTATATCAACACTGTAGGCGATGAACCGATACCCGTCTTTTATGGCCATCTCAAGGCGGTCCTTATCCGGTTCCACGACATGAATCCCTCCAGGAATCTCTAATTGCTGCCCGGCACTTCGTATGGTTTCCATTGCATCCAGAAATTCAGGATGCTCAAACTCGCCGGGAATCCCCATGGAACATGACAGGTCGTAGGGACCAATGATAAACCCGTCAACACCCTTAACGGTAAAAATATCCTCAAGAACAGTCAGGGCTGATTTATGTTCTATCTGGACAATCACCACCGGGCCATTTTTCTGCCAGGCGAGATATTCCTGGAAAGCAGCACCATATTTTTGCGCCCGGGCCAGACCAACCCCCCGCACGCCAGTAGGAGCATAACGGGTTGCAGCCACTGCCGCCTCAGCCTTCTGACGGGAATT
>DQTH01000044.1 GCA_015662865.1 Desulfocapsa sulfexigens | reverse complement strand
TAGAGTGGATAGGACTGACAGGACAGAGCGATTTTCGCAGTGAAAGTGGCCTTTCACTCAATGATCATGATATTTCTGCATGGGCAATAGATGTTGGCCTGCGCTATGATTTGTCAGACCACCCGGCATCTTTAGGTATGACTTTTTCTCAAGGAAGTGGTGGCTTTGATAACGAAGAATCCAATCTTTTTGTGCAAACAGGCCTGCACTCCAATCGTGATCGATATGTGGACACTCGCCAGTTTCTTTATCGCTTTAATGATGCTTTACGACCGGATTTGACAAATTTAATTCATGGCTCTCTTTTCGCCTCGTACACCTTTAAGGATGAATATTTGTTGGCCGGATCAGTATCTAAATTCCAACGTGATGACACTCTGTTTCCTATCTATCGAAACAGCCAGCCTTTAGATATGAACCAGTATTCGGATGATGTGGGATCAGGAATAGATCTGTCTTTCCGCCATGATATAAATACGTCTGTGCTGCGTATCCCTCTGAAGTTCTGGCGTGTAAGAAGTTCTGCTTTTTTGCCAGGCGATGCTTTTAACGACGACTCCGATGATACTGTTTATCGCGTTGTACTGGAATTAGTTGGAGTGTTTGAATAATGAAGAAGCCGGCTCAAATGATCATTGGATGCGTGTACCTGTTCTTTTCCCTTTGCAGTGGTGTCCTTGCCGAGACCTACAGGGTAGATACTGTTGATCCGGCCACTCTGGAGTTACCGACTGTTCAGCTTCCAGACATCTCTCAATATACCCCGGCTGTGGTTAAAAAAATGCTTGCGGATGCCCGAAATGACAAACCCGGGAAAGTTGAGAAAAAGCTAGTGAGAGGACTTGTTGAAATGCGAGCTCTCTATAGCGGTGAGGGGCTACTGAATATGGGGCTTATGCAGAAAAACCTGCCATCTGCTCTAGTTATAGAACAGGGTGTAATGACCCTGCAACAGATAAGTCGTGCCTACCCAAAGCAACTTGTAGCCATTGGCGAGAAGGAGTATCTGGCCAAATTGCCAATAGTCGTGGCTATTAATGCTACCCTGATCATGGAAGACAGTGTTCTCAAACTCTCAGAAGAAAAAGGGGCTATCTTTGTTAATGGTGGTCGATTTTTTCTGCAGGGCGGAGCATTGCTTGGCTGGCGGGAGTCAGCTGGTACTCCAGCCCACTACACTGGAGACAAAAAAAAATTCCGCCCATACTATGTTGCCTGGGGCGGCAGTAAAACCTATTTCAGTGAAACCAGGGTTGCTTATTTAGGTTATTTTGGGGCTAAGACCTACGGCGTAACCTTGGCATCATATCAAGTAAAAGCGAGTGAGGAAATATTTCAGAGAGAGGATTTTGATTTTTCTGAAAGTCCTGAGGGCTGGTTAATTAACTCAACGTTTTCAGATATTTTTTATGGATTTTATTGTTTCGAAGCCAAGGGCATAGCCATTGTCAATAACACCTATTCCGACAATATTGTATACGGTATTGACCCCCATGATCGATCCAGTGGTCTTATCATTGCCAAAAATCATGTTTATGGCACTAAGAAAAAACATGGCATCATTATGTCAAGGGAAGTGAACGACAGTTTTATTTTTGACAACGAAAGTCATGATAATAAGCTGTCAGGTATCATGCTTGATCGTACCTGCATTGGCAATCAGCTGGTAAGAAATAAAGTTTACAATAATGGCAGTGACGGTATTACGCTCTATGAATCTGGAGATAATCTGATCTCCGAAAACACTATATATACAAACGGTGCCCATGGAATTCGTCTTCGGAACAGTGATAATATCACGATGACCAAGAATTTGATTCTAAACAATAAGGCCTTTGGAATATATCTACATACTAAAGATCTCCTGGCCCAAGGACAGCAACGTGACCTTGAAAAAGATCCATACCAGCAAGAAGTATCTGGAATACTGGCCGAAGGAGCAATCGTGCAGAATGGCAGTGGCTCCATATTTATAGAACATGCAAGCAGGTTTAACCTGTACAACGTCTTGTTTGATGGTAACGGCGGAAGCAAAGATCAACTGAAGTTTGGTGGCGATTTGGCACGCCACCACAACGAAGTTGTACGTTCATTGTGGGGAAAGAAAGGTGTTGCCTCCCTTGTCAGGAAAAGAGAACCCTGATATGGTTTTTTCTTCGTCGTTTTTTCTTTTTCTTTTTTTGCCCGTTTTCCTGGCAACCTATTACCTGACTCCTTTTCGACATCGTTCAGTGGTTATTCTGCTTGGCAGCTACAGTTTTTATGCATGGTGGCGGATTGATTTTCTCCTGTTGTTTATCCTAGTCACCGTATGGAACTATCTTATATCCAAACAAATTGTAGCAACTGGTGCCCGGGTAGCCGAAAAAAGATGGCTGACGCTCGGCATCGCAGGAAACTTGTGCACACTTGCTTATTTTAAGTATGCCAATTTTGGTGTGGATTCGATTAATGCATTACTGCAGCAGGCAGGCATGTCTCCCTTATCACTAGGCAGGGTGATTTTGCCCATCGGCATCTCTTTTTATATATTTCAGGCCATCAGTTACCTGGTTGATGTCTACCGCAAAGATACTCCTCCCACCAGTCGGTTCATAGAT
>DQTH01000067.1 GCA_015662865.1 Desulfocapsa sulfexigens | reverse complement strand
TCGTACGGTTTCTGCTTTGTGGGCCTTTTTCATTGCTGTAATTTGGTTGGACATTGTTGCCTCCTTGTAAGTTATTGTTATCCTTACAAAAAGGTAAAAAATCCTATCTCATTGATATGTCAAGGAAAATTTTGAATTTCTCTGATGCTTTTCATAATGTTTACGAAGACCTATTTAACAAACGTTGCTATTACAGGGTTTCAGGTAGTCTCGGGAATTGCTGGTGGGATGTTAGTTAGTTGTCTGTTTCAGATATTTGTTTAGTAATTTTCTGGATGAAAATGCCTTTCAACCATCTCTATCAAAATATGAAGGACTTTTATATGCAGCTCCTGGATACGGTCTGCAAACTGACCTCCTGGCGTGCAGACATAGACGTCCGATAACTCCTTCAACTCCTGATATACATGGCCGGTTAACACAATTACCCTGACACCACATGGCCGGTTAACACAATTACCCTGACACCACATGCCTGAGCAGTTCGTGCAGCATTCAGAATGGTTTGACTCTTCCCACTGGTACTGATTGCGATAAGACAATCCCCTGCGCCACCATGTCCCTCTATATAACGGGAAAACACATGATCATATCCAAAATCATTTGCCACACAGGTCAAATGGCTCGGATCATTAATAGCAATGGCCGGATAGGGTCTCCGGTTCTTCCGATAACGGCCGGTCAGTTCCTCGGAAAAATGCATCGCATCACACATGGATCCGCCATTTCCACAGGCAAACACCCGATGGCCATTTTCAAATGTTTCAATAAGTATCTTTGCTGCCGATTCTATATCCAGTAACGCTGCTTCATTGGAAAGTAATTCGGACAGGGCCTTTTGCGCCTCTATGAGGCTGTCTTGAATGTTCTCAATCATCATTTAAAATCAAATCATTAAAGTGTTTTTCTAAATTTCAGGATACTTGCCCCCACAAACACAACAATAAATCCAGACAATGCCAGATAAGCGGGTAAAAGATCAGTGTATTGCGTGTGTTTAACGAGCAGACCGCGAATAATTTCAACAAAGTACGTAAATGGAATCACATAACTGATAAGCCTGACAGTTCCGGGGATGGCCTCCAGTGGAAAAATAAATCCTGACAGCAAAATAGAGGGAACAATAATAAATATTGCAATAAACATGGCCTGCTGCTGGGTTTTGGCGATGAGAGAAATCAACAGCCCAAGGGAAATTATCACTGCCACGTAGACCAGTGCCAGAAGAAAGAGGAGGACATGGGAAGATGGCTGGGGCA
Organism: Desulfocapsa sulfexigens; assembly: GCA_015662865.1. GTDB lineage: Bacteria > Desulfobacterota > Desulfobulbia > Desulfobulbales > Desulfocapsaceae > Desulfocapsa > Desulfocapsa sulfexigens_B. The sequence continues at coordinate 5,421 of DQTH01000067.1, read as the reverse complement.
GTTCAAACATGGCCCAGCCTGCCCCAAGAATAAAATAAAAGTCGAGCAACGCAATAATGATATAGGGCATTATTTTCCCCACTATAAACGTTGATTTACTCACAGGTGTGACCAGCAGCTGTTCAAGAGTCTTCTTTTCCCGCTCCCGCACCACGGAAATACCGGTGAGTATCAGCGCAATCTGCATTATCAGGACGCCAATCACGCCGGCAGGAAAAACCAGGTCTCCTTTTCATCCGGATTAAAGAGAACCACCGTATCCATAATCAGGGGTTCCGGAGCAATGACCACGTTTTCAGCATCTGGGTCTGAAAAATACATATCACCTGTGACCTGCTCTGAAGTAGCACTTTTAGAGTGATATTTCATTGCCGTGGTAAGAGACGGCATGGTGCCGTCCACGTAAAAAGTGATATGCGGCTGCTCGTTTTCTGTCAACAAAAGAGACAGGGTACTGTCTATATACAATCCGGCCTTGGCCCGGCCTGAGCGTATTTCTTCAACAATCTGCTCTTTATCCTTAACTTCATACAGATCAAAATAGCCATCACTCCACAAGCCTGTCTTGATCAGATTGCTGAAAATTGAATGATCACCATCAAAATATGCCATTCGGACATTCTGTGGCTCCAGTTTCAGGGCAACACCAAAAAGAATCAGCATGATCAGAGGCATGACGATAATCAGCCCGACCAGCCGCGGATCGCGGCGTAACTGTAACAACTCTTTTTTTATTATTGCTATCAGCATGATCTCGCTTTCTATTCCTGTGTCAAAGCAATAAAAATATCTTCCAGATTGGGCCTGGCAGATTTTAGAGAACAGGGTGTTCCGGTTACTTTATAAATAATCTCTTCCAGGTGCGGTTTCTCAGCCTCGGGTTTTACAATAATGCGCAACTCATTGCCAAACTGGTTTATTAATATCATACCATCAGTGCCCAGCAGGGCTTCACGAAGCTCCGGCCTATATGGAACAGTGGTAGTAAAAACCCGCACATCGCCCAGGGATTTTTTAAGCTCGTCGGGTGAGCCTTCGGCAACAATCCTGCCGGATGACAAAAAGGCCAGCTTATGACAGCGCTGGGCCTCTTCCATATAGTGGGTTGTGACAAAAAGAGTCTTTCCTTCGGCACTGAGTGCATAAAAATCATCCCACAACAGTTTACGGGTTACAGGATCAATACCGGCAGTGGGCTCATCCAGAAACAGCACGTCAGGATCGTGGGCAAGAGCACAAACCAGCGCCAGACGCCGCTGGTAACCTCCTGAAAGGGAACCAGACAGATGTTGCTTAAATGATGTCAGCTGATACCGGTCGAGTAAATGGAGCAGCCATTTTTCATCGGTAACATTGTACATCCGGGCGTAGAATCGGATATTTTCCCAGACACTCAGTTCCTCATACTGGCCAAAATGCTGGGCCACGTAGCCAAAACCGGCCTTTGCTTTTTCCACATTCCGGTCCCCGATGACAACCTCACCTTCATCACTGGTTATAATACCGCAGAGCATACGAATAATGGTTGTTTTACCCGCAGCATTTGGGCCCAGAAGACCAAATATCTGTCCCCTGGCAATATTTAACGTGACATTATCAACAGCCACATGTCCGTTAAAACGTTTAGTTAAGTTACTGGCATGGATCATGGAATTTTCCTGATTATATGTACAGAAATCTCTGTCACTTCTTCAACAATTCAATATCCGGCAGATTGTCAGCAACTTCCCTGTATGTCTTACAGGATGTGAGAACTTGTACAATCTCAACAATTGGTTCAGCCCATATTTCAGGAAGATCCGCTTCACCTTCAACAAGAATTGGAAATGCGAGTTTTTCTTCCGGTGGTGAAAAGTGTGCATCCACTCCATCTTTATTTCCCCTGGCATCAATACGATACCATCCAGTTGAAGGTAGATACACCGCGTTAAGTCCATGCAGAGAAAATGGAGGTACATCATTTCGAATGGTCAGCCGTTGATAACAGAGGCCAGCAGGAACTCCACTGGCTCGCAATAATGCAGCAAGCAGATGACTTTTCGCATAGCAGTATCCTGTTCCCAATTTAAGCACATCAGACGCTTTACAGGTGACAGGGTTTAACTGGTAGTCATTGCTGTGCTTTATTTCGTCTCTGACAAACTCAAAACAGGTTCTTGCGATTGCATCAGGATCAAATAAGCCATGGGCAAGTTCTTTTGATTTCTCTAGGACCTGTGGGTCTTTCCAGTCTATAAATTCACTTGATGCAAGATATTTTTCCATAAGAGACCTCAGCAGAACCATGAATCAAGATATTGTTGAATCAGTTCAAGATTTTCCACACATAATGCGGCTGTTTTCAGTTTGTCATTCCCCTGCAGCAAGGATTCAGGAAAACATTACCTCTGTTTTACTAAAAACCACTTTATGCTATACTATTTTCTTAGTGGGATCTCCTGTTATTATACAGTCTTTTCCATGACTCGTAAAAAATACCGCCGGCACATTATGAAAAAAATATGTCTTATCACTGCCATCAGCCTCTTTGGCTGGCTTGGCTGGAAGCTGGGAGCGCCCTTCGGTATCATGACTGCCTACTGGCTCAGCTTTGCAGGAAGTCTGATCGGTGTTTTTGTGGGCTGTTTTATCAATCGACGCTATCTGGATTAACGTAAGCTCTCACGAAACTTACGAAATTGAGTATGTAAAACCGTATAGTTACAAACGCTATCATTGATTACAGATTAACGACTAACGACTACCTGTTCCTGCTACCATGCATATGCGCACCGCGAAATCCAAAGACCTCCCACAGATTGTTGCTATCTACAATCAGGCAATAGCTGAAGGAAACTGCACCGCTGACACCCATTCGCTCACAGTTAAGGACCGACAGTATTGGTTTGACAGCCACAGCCCTGATAAATATCCGATCTATGTCATGGAACAAGAGGGTAAAATTCTGAGCTGGTACAGCTTAAGTGCCCATCGCAGAGGCAGGATGGCTCTAAGAAATGTTGCTGAGATAAGTTATTATGTGAATCAAAACCACAGAAGAAAAGGAATTGGCAGGCAACTCATGCAGCACGCTCTGAAAGAGGCTCCAAAACTCGGGCTCCACAATCTTTTTGCGATCCTGCTTGATGTGAATCAGACCAGTGTTGCACTACTTGAGAAAAATGGCTTTTCCAGGTGGGGACACCTGCCAAATATTGCCGAATTTCCCGACAAAACCTGCGGTCAGTTCATTTACGGACGAAAAGTATAAGCCTCTCTATTGCGGAACACCACCGCCCGTATAATCATAAATTCCATAGACAAGTCCGGCAAAAATTCCTATGGTGAAAAATAGTCTGAACCGCTGGGGCCAGGGAACTTTTTCTCCTTTTGCCATATACTGGGTCACGCCAACAACAACATATGTGATACCAATTACATACGGAGCTGTGAGCAGAATCTGCTTTCCAGTTGCCAGTATGCTGGACAGCGGATCTGAAGCAAGACGCAGATTAAAAAGTACATAAACTGCTGCTGTCACATAAAATGATAAATTAAAATCTTTCTTTCCTTCGGTCGTTTCCATATGCAATCTCTAAATAGTCTTTATTTTCCCGAAACAGTCCTTCCCCGTCACCTGCGGAATTGTCTTCTTCTGCTTCCTGATACCCTGAATCTGCTGCAACCTGTGGAATCGGCAGCCGATGATACAGATGAATCACCAAATAGTGATCTTTTCATGGAACAGGGGATCTGTCAAGTCCATACTCCATCTCTGCTGGGAAAAGACAGGGATAGATTTCTCGGATTACTCAATGACATCAGAACCAGAAAGGATTCTTTTGCAGAACAACTGGGCAGCCTCACCCTGGCACATCTCTCGGAAGAACAAAGCGGTGGAGAACACACCAGTCAGGCCATCATGAGTTCTCTGCTTAACGGCCAGGTTCCCAGTGATGATGCCTCTGAGGAAGAAGCCCGCGAGGGTGCAGTCTGGCAAGCCCGCCTCGTCCTGGCGCTAGCCGAAACCCTTGACAGGGAAGAAGCAGAACTGGCAATGGAGCTCTCAGACATCAGCGATGACGAGTTTACTCTTTTCCAGGAACTAAAGGGTGAAGCTGATCTGGACATGGCAGATGAAGACAATCCATTTGCAGAACTGATGCGTATAAAAGCCAATCTCAGCCAGCCACGTCCGGGAACTGTAAAGAAACGTTTCCAGGCTTGGAAAACTCTGTATAGCTCCGGAAATCTTCCTGAAAATTATTGGCTCTGGATGACCAGCCAGGAGGAGACCGCAGAACTGCTCATCAACGATTACGAAGCAAAAAGTGGCAGAAACTCAGTACCGCTGCTCCTCCTTGATCTTCCTGAACAGATGTATATGAGAGAACAGGATGCCCTTGAAAGTATAAAGGATTTTCAGGATAAAGCGGCTAAAGTACGCCAGGAAATCACAGAAAAGCTCACAGCCATTGTCACAAAAGAGCATCTCAATATTGTTGATCCGGTGGCCCTTCTGCCTGATGCCGGCCTGCTGGCCCGTGACTGGAATGATCTCATCGAGTACTGCTTTCCGGAAAAACGCTTTGGCCGCAGGAAACTTGATTTTCAGTTCCTTGCTAATATTTCACTGGATCAGCTTGTTCGTGGAGAAGATGGCAAGGCAGACGCACTTTGCCATGGAATTGTGGCTCTTTATCGGGAGTAAAATCAAAAACAGAGAATTAACTGCTCAGGTATGAAAATCAACCAGCTTCAAGCAGCATAGGCGTAATATCTGGATAAGACAAGAAAATCATGAAGTCCATGGGCGTCATCCCCGCACAGGCGGAGATCCAGTGACGTGCCAGGGATCTGGATTCCCGCATGCGCGGGAATGACAAACAAAACAACTAAGCTTTGTACGTAATAAAAATTTGTAAGCTTTCACAAATCCACCATAAAGATTCACAGGTGCTGCAGATTCTCTGATCACGCCCAACCGCAATAGCCAAACCTATGCGATTGGGCGTGATCAGAGAACCTGCGGTAGCTGTGGATCTTTACGAATCGTAGCAGGTGTAGGGGTTGATGGTCAGCACCGGACAGGTTGCAGTCTTAACAACCTTATCCGCCACGCTGCCAAACATGATCTTTTCCAAACCCTTGTAACCGTGGGTTCCCATGGCAATCAGACCGCCTTTCTGCTCACCGGAAAAGGTCACAATCTGCTCGGCAACATCACCCACCAGAACCTTGCCAACGATTTCCTTCACCTCTGTTTCCTTTGAAAATTCTTTAATCTCCTTAACAAAAGACGCCATTTTTTCCTCTGCCTGCGTGAAGAGATCCTGCTCAAAATCAGGAATACTCATCTGGGGAACAAAGAATCCGGAATAATCTTCAAACTTTTGCACAACAAACAATAACACCAGATTCGCCTTGAAACTGCCAGCCATA
>DQTH01000111.1 GCA_015662865.1 Desulfocapsa sulfexigens | reverse complement strand
TCCCCTGAATACTCCCCTGAATACTCGGTACCTGGCTCTACTCCTACCTGCTGAGTGGTATCTGGATCAAATCAATTTTCGGCAAAAAACAGGCCGCATAGTCACACTACCTCAGCCCTCAAAACGATCTCTTGCTTTGAGGGCCAAGGGTTCACTCAAACTCTTTCACACCAAAACAAAATTGACATCAGTTGTTACCCGCCCGACTCCATCAATCAGGATCGCATTTTTATCCTTTTCACACAGGGAATAATAACGCACCTTATCCTCTTCTTCATTTATGACGATGGCAAGACGTTTTTGCAACTCGAGGAGCTCTTTTCTATTGAGATGACATTCAAAAACAGAACGTTGCACGCGTACACCAAAATTCTCCATCTGCCTGGCCACATTACGCAATCTTCTGGCGTCGTGTATATCAAAACAGATCAGAAACATCCTTATAACCTGAAGAAATCGGGATCAGCGGTAAGTTTTCCCCTGCCCTGTCTGCCAATTTTTTGTTCACACCATTTACAGACAAAGTAGTAACGTACCGAATCATCTTTCTCAATCCTGCTCACTATTTCTGAGCGAAGACGAGTGAGTTCAGTTCTACTGATATGACATTCAAAAATCGAATACTGAACCCGCTGCCCATAATTTTTCAAACAATCCGCAACCTCTCTGCGTGCCTTGTCGTTGGAGATATCATATGTAATGACCCACAACTCACTCATCTCAGGATCAATGGTCTGTACGTTTCATCTTTTCCCTGAATAACCCTTGCCAGATGCAAAACCTGATGCTCCATGCAGCGCCGATAATCAAGCTTCTGGTCGTTGGCCGGGTATATCAGCCGGGAATTAAGCTTTTTTTCAAGCTCTCTCACAAACAGACTTTTAGAACGTTCACCAAGCAGACATGGCTGCCTGGCATCTGTGGGAACAGTAAAGTCATCTGGAATAATTCTGCGGTTCAGCACCAGATTTAACACCACCGTATCCACAACTATTGCTCTAAATTCTTCTATAATATCAGATACCAGGGCAGGATGCCCAGGTCGCACCGGATGGAGAAAACCCACATGCGGATTCAGGCCCCGTCCACGAACCAGTGAGTACAAATTATAATAGAGCAGCGTGTACCCATAGGAAAAAAGTGAATTTATGGGATCAGGGGGTGGCTTTTTTCGCCGCCCGGAAAACCTCCAGTCCGGATCAAACAGCGTGGCAAGAGCCTGAAAATAGACACGGGCCGCAGACCCTTCATACCCTCGTATTTCATTCAGTGTTATGGCTTTTTCCAGCTTACCCAGCGACCTTTTTAGATGACCGATACTATTACTGAGGATATCAGAACTCCTCCGTCGTTTCTGTCTCAGCAAAAGTACTCTGCTGTTTACAATTTTTCCTCTCAGCAATGCCTTTGCAAGATCAAGGCAAAACTGTTCCTCAGCAGCACGGTTAAACTGATCCCGGTGCAGGAGAACAGGATCTGTGTCAAACCCATCGATTATTCCGTAGAATTTCCCATGGCCGGACAGTAAAAATATTGGGATTTTTTCCGCAATACAAAACTGCATTGCCTGGGTGGTGATTTGGATATTGCCATAGACCATCACCTGATCCACTTTAATTGCAAGAATCCGCTGCACAACCTTTCCTGCCCGACGGATGGTGAACCTTTCCGACTCCTTGCCCAGTACAACACCAGGAGTAAACATATACAAGGTTCGCAGAAGTGGATCATGATTCACTCTTTTAACATCAGCTCCATCATCCGGCGATGAATCAAAATGATCCACCATTGGTGGTGAAGTATCCGGGAAATCATCAGGAGCCACACCGGCAGCAGTAAAAGCCTCGGCCATACTTGTTTCAGGCAGGATTTCATGGCTTTTATCAGCACTTGTTTCCTGCCCGTCCAGCTCCGGTATTTTTGCTGGAATTTCTGCCAGTGTGCCAAAATCAATTTCTTCCGGAATAATCGTCGGGTACTGCGCCTTTATGGTCAGTGACCGGATAAAATCCACCCCGAGGAAACGAAAACCCCGCTTAAAAGTGGGAATATCCGTTTTTGTTTTATTTATGCGGAGTTTCAAGCTTTGTAACACCTGTTCTGTAAACTCCATTGCTTTTTCTGCCCGCTTTTTACTTTTGCAGAGAATAACAAAATCATCGGAAAAACGGATCAGGCGGAAATTCCTGCCCAACATGGCTTCATCAAACTTATCAAGATACAAATTGGCAAGAAGAGGAGAAACCGGCGAACCCTGAGGCACACCTTTCTTCACAAATTCGATACGTTCTCCATCCCGGATAACAGCCTGCAGCCAAAGCTTGATAAGACGGATAATTTCCTCATCTGTAATCAGCTTTTTCACTTCAATCATCAGGCGATCATGATCAATCTCATCGAAATAGGATTTAATGTCTGCATCAACCACCCAGGTAAACCCCTGATCACGTAATTGCGAAATCTTCTCCACCGCCATTTTCACCGAACGACCACGCCGATAGGCATAGCTGCACTCCTCAAATTCGGCTTCAAAAACAGGAGTGATAATCAATGAAACAGCGGTCTGTAATACACGATCACGCACCGCAGGAATGGAAAGGGGGCGCATACCACCACTTTTTTTGGGAATATATACACGAAGAAGGGGCTTGGGGCGGTAGGTTTGATACAGAACTTCATCTTTTAGAAGTGCCAGTTTGGAGAACAGATTGCGCTCAAAGGAAGACAGATATACCCCGTCGATTCCTGCACAACCATCATTGGACTTGACCTTGTACCAGGCCTGGAGAAGATTAGCATCGGAAAGAACCTGACTGATTGTGGCATCGGTCATGGGTGAACCTCCCTTAATTGTATGAAACGCTCTCTTGCAGTGCTTTTGTCAAAAAGGCCATATCATCTTCATACTGTCTGGCCAGCAAAGAAACGAATTCCGCTCGTCTGCTATAATTGCGACAGAAAAGGGCCTTACCTGAAACCGCCTCCATTGCACTGATACTTCCGGCAGAATTAAGATTCAGTATATCTATGGCATCAATCCCCAGGGCATCCTGGAGGTCGGCCCGAAGCTCTGCCCGCTGCTCAAGATCTGGCGGGGTGGAGAATAAAACTGCGATATCGAGATCGCTTCCCTGCTCCACCACACCATTCTGTGCCGAACCAAAGCTCCATGATGCAATAATGGACAAGCTGTTTTCCCAAACCTTTTCTGCTTGAGCCAGGTCAACTCTTACGGACATAGCTCAACACCTCATTTTTAAACTGTTTAAAATCTTTCAGATACTTATTAACCATTCCCGCCAAAATCTCCACATCGACCTTTTCATAACGATGAACAATAAAATTCCTGAATTGAATCATTTTGCGAAAAGGGTCAACATCGGATCAAACCGGGCACCCTCACAACCTTTATATGCTGTGGTAATCGTGTCAAGGTTTCCGAGTTTTAACCCCGTTTACAAACCGGGCACCCTCACAACCACAGAAGAAACATTTGTAGAAATATCTGGTGGCAAAGTTTTAACCCCGTTTACAAACCGGGCACCCTCACAACAGGTGACTGCTCCCCGTACTTTGCTTTAGGCTCGGTTTTAACCCCGTTTACAAACCGGGCACCCTCACAACGATGAGCAAAGAGTGGAGTAGTGATTTGAGCGCTGTGTTTTAACCCCGTTTACAAACCGGGCACCCTCACAACATTTTAGGAGCAATAGTGGTTGCGTTAG
>DQTH01000217.1 GCA_015662865.1 Desulfocapsa sulfexigens | reverse complement strand
ATCAGCTGCTGAGAATTCTACGACATGCAGATGAAGTTTGAAAAGCTCTGCTGGTTTCCAGTCAAGGAGCAGGTGAGCAATAGCCCCTTTGCCGGCAGGACTGTTAAAGACGATGTCTGCCAGTTCAAGGTGGCCCAGCAGGGTTCCACTGCTTGTACCAATGTGCAGGCGGTCGTCCAACTGGTTTTCTGCCTGTGATACAAGAAATTTAGTACCATTTTCAGTGGCCAGTAGATAAAAAATACCAAGAAAAAGTAGTAGCACAAGGGTGAGCAGGCATGCTGATGTTCGAAAAAACCATTTTTTCACAGGGTTGCTCCAAAACCGATATGAATTCTCCAGTCATTCAGGTCAGGCTGCTCACTGACCGGCCAGGCAATATCCACCCGCAGGGAGCCAAATGGTGCCAGCCAGCGAAAACCTGTTCCTGCACCTACAAATGTTTTGTCAAGATTATCATTATATGCATTGCCTGCATCTATAAATCCTGCAAGTACCCATGATTCTGCTATTCTGTGGTCATATTCAAAGCTTCCGGTTATAACCTGTTTTCCTCCAACCACCACTCCTTCATCATTAACCGGACCTAATGACTCATACTCATAGCCACGAACTGAATTGTCGCCACCCGCAAAGAATCTGAGTGAAACAGGATAGATATTGAAATCATCAACCCAGGCTGCTCCAATCTCAAGACGTGAATCAATACGTCCGTTTTCACCAAGTCCTTTCAGATATCTCCCTTTCAGGTGCAGACGACTAAAGCTTGTGTCCGATAACAGCGCTTCTGCTGAAGCACGTGCATCAGCGTACAAATAATGCCCATTTTGCGGAAACATACCGCTTTCCATTTCTGAAAAACGACCTATGGCCCCTAAGGTGAGCAGGTTTGTATTTATTTGCGGGGAATCAGTAATTGAAAAATTTTCAAAGGAAGCCAGAATAAAACCTTTATAAAAATGAGTGTCAGCCAGATTTCTTCTGACAAATGCAGTTTCAAGTTCAAAGGTCTTGCTCTCAGAACTTGGTGTTTCTTCGTATTCGTAACTGCCGGAGGAGACCCACCTGTCTGTAAGTGGTCTTAAAACCGGAATACTGTATTGTCCTCGAAGGGTTCCTTCTTTTTGGGAGAGTTTCAGGTACACTTCGGAATGATGACCGTAGCGATTGATTAGACGGTTGATCCAGCGTGCTGAGCCACGGACACCAATATCTGTTTCATAGCCAAGCCCGAAAACAAATTTATGAGGTGGTATGGGTTTCAACAGAACATCAAATGGTACTTTTTGATCCACGGTCTCATCGAAAAGTTGATCAATGGTCACTTCCCGCGTGTAATTACTTGCCAGAAGGTTTTGCTGAAACTCAAGCAGTGATTCATGGGAATAGCGTTCACCTTCTTTAATGGTGATGAAATGCTGCAGAAGATCCGGGTCCAGAAAGTCCTGGATGAAGTTGACTTTTCCAAAATAGTAGAGTGGTCCGGTATCCATGTGGAGGGTCAGATCCGCACTGTTTTTGTCAAGATCAACCAGCCATTCACTTTTTGTGAATTCCGCTTTTGGATAGCCGGTTGAGTATGCAAGATTCATGAATCTGGTTTTTTCCGATTCATACTCTGAATGTATGAGCAGGTTACCGGCCTTGCGGTGATACTCTTCAATGCTCTGTTGGAATGCAGGACTGTCAGCACCTTCTCCGGTCCATTGAACATCACGTTTAGTGATCTGCAGGGGCTCGCCTTTCGTGACAGTATAAGTGGCAAGCCATCCTGCTTCTGTTTCAGTCAGCTGTGACTTGATATCAGGAAGATAGTAACCAAATGGCTGCAGAGCTTCCCGGATATCCTGTGTGGCCTGTTCGTGTAATCGTTTGATTTGTCGGACACTGAGATCTTTGTTTTTTTTCTTTTTTTCAATGCTGAGAAAGTGGAGTACATTTTTTTTGAGTGTGGAATCGAGCCCACTCACTTCGACTTTAAGAGAAATTGAGGCCAGAGCAGGGGACGCAGGTGAACCAGCGAGGAAAATAAGACTCAGAGCAACAGTGCACAGGAGATTAGTATTGACATGCAACAGGTCTTTTAAGAGGAGGAGGGCAGGCTTCATTGTATATACCTTGGAAGGGCACCAATTTATCAGCTTGGCTGAAGCAGCCTTGTTCCAGTCACAATAGAACATGATGGTATTGTAAAAAGTCCTTTGTACCGTCATTCCCGCGCAGGCGGGAATCTAGTTATTTCGATACATTCTGGATTCCAGCCTGCGCGGGAATGACGGAATAGAAAAAAATATGTTTTTACGAATCCATCAAACATGAAAGTTGATATTTCAGGCGTGAACGACATCCTCCGGTAACGATTTTCATATGAGCAACACGAACGAGGACTTTGGAGGAATGTGCAGTTGGGTCCAAACGGCTCATGCCCGGTTAGTTTTTTAATAAAATTGTACCACCGGCTGTCATCATTACTCCACCAGCACATCGATTTATTGTCCTGAGTGTTCTTCTGCTTTTAAAAATCTGACCGGCACGGGAGGCTGCCCAGGCATAGGAAAGAAGGACACTACCCAGAACAACTGCCACCACCATACTGATTGCAAGAATGTCGACGGATGTGAGGCTGGTAAGATCCACAAAAGTGGGAAGGAAACCGAGATAAAAAAGAATGACTTTTGGGTTGGCAAGGGTAATGGACAGGCCACTTATGAAATTCTTTTTCCAGGAAAGTTCATTTTTTCCCTCTACGTTTTTGACCTGCGGGGTTGAACGCCAGATTTTGATTCCAAGCCAGATCAGATAGAGGCCACCGGCATATTTGATAAAAGTAAAAAAGCCGCCCAGAATCTCGGCCATGGACGCAAGCCCATAGATGGCCAGAAGCAGAAAAATAAGATCACCTGCCACTATCCCCAGCACAAGCACGGCAGCATGGGAAAAGCCACTGGCAAGAGCCCTCGCCACTGTGGCAAAGACTCCTGGGCCAGGAGATGCTGCCAGAAGAAACATGGCAGCACCAAAAGCAAGCAGCGTGAGTAGTGGCATGGCGTTTTGTCCTTATTTTGCTTTGTCCATGGCGCGCTTGAAAGCATCTGCAGAACCGGCAATGACTGAATCATTCACGCAGAAGGCCAGACGGAAATAGCCGGGTGCTCCAAATCCCTGTCCCGGAACAGCCAGAATTTTTTCCTCCTGGAGAATGGCGCAGAATTTTACATCATCTGTAATGGGGGCCTTGGGGAAGACATAAAACGCGCCTTTGGGCGGAATGAAATCATAACCGGCATCACTCAGGATTTTACAGAAGGTTTCTCTTCTTGCAACATATATCGAGTTGTCAACAGTGGCATCCTGGAGTTCTGCCACAACCCGTTGCATGAGCGCCGGGGCATTGACAAAACCGAGAATCCGGTTGGCAAGGGTCATGGCATCAAGCAAAGCTCCTTTATCTGCGATGTCCGGATGTACGGCAAGATAACCAATTCGTTCTCCCGGCAGGGAGAGATCTTTCGAATAGGAAGAAAGAACAATGGAATTATTGGTGGCCTGAAAAACGCTGCCCACCACATTGTCGTCAAAGATGATTTTCCGGTAAGGCTCATCTGCCAGCAGGAAAATGGTTGTTTTCAGCTCATCTCCTTTTTTATCAAGCAGGGCGCCAAGCTTGTTGAGCGATTCCTGGGAGTAGATCTGACCTGTAGGATTATTGGGAGAGTTCACAATTACTGCTTTTGTTTTATTCGTGATGGCCGCTTCAATGGCTGCCAGATCAAGATTAAACTCCGAATCTGTCTGTACTATCTTGCTGACTCCACCATGATTATCCACGTAAAAATTATACTCTACAAAATAGGGGGCGAGGAGGATTACCTCTTCTCCAGGGTTGAGCAGTGATTTCATTACCACGTTCAAGGCTCCTGCAGCACCGCAGGTCATGAGCATGTCGCCGGGAAAAACCTCAATACCCTGTTCTTTTGACATTTTTCCAGCCAGTGCTTCACGTACCCATGGGTAACCGCCGTTTGGCATATAGGCATGCATGCCGGGGATTTCATTTTTCACAATTTCCTGAATAACCTTATTGAACTCAGGTGGTGGTGGCACATCCGGATTGCCAAGGCTGAAATCAAAAACATTTTCGGCCCCGTATTGAGCCTTCATTTTTGCACCCTCTTCAAACATTTTCCGTATCCATGAAGATTTTTCAGCAAAGTTCCGCATTTTGGTAGAGATGGTCATTATGTGTGCTCCTGTTATTATGTTTGAGAATTATGAAGTACCCTACAGATGAAGAAACCCGAAATTTACATTCATCTGTTTTAAGGGATTATTTTTTCTTGAAGAAATCATATGCAGCGTTGATCTCTTTCATTTTTTCTTCAGCCACAACCCGAAATTCTTCACCAAGGTGTCGAACTTTATCCGGATGATATTTCATACTGAGTTTACGGTAAGCCTTTTTAATGGCATCTTTATCAGCGCCCCTTTCCAACCCGAGTACGGCATAATATTTTGCTTCTTCTCCCTGTGAACCGGCTGTCTGCTGCTGGTTGCCATATTTGTATTTTGCTTCAATGGTTCGTTTGTCATAATCCTGAATCTGTAGATAGTCGGCGATATCACGGGCTAGTTTTAGCTCTGCATCAGAAACCTGACTCTTAGTATAAAGGATTTGATAGATCAGTTCTAGAAGGATGAGTCGCGGTTCGTAGGCAAAGGTGCTTCGAAACTCCTTCAGCAGTTCCTCCATGGGTTGGGTGGCAGAAACGGCTTCCTTGATCAGGTCCTTAACCCAGTACATTTTTGTTTGATCATAATGCAGATTGTACTGGAAAAAGCGCTGAATGGTGGAGATCTCCTCCTTGCTGACAACGCCATCAATTTTGGCGATATTAATAAGGATCTGGACCAGCAGCCAGACAAAGCGATTGTGACTTTCTGTCTGGGAAGATTCATAGGTGGAAACCTTTTGCTGAATCCAGTAGCTGAATCCCCAGAAGAGACCCATGAAGATCAGTATTCCTGCCAGACCGACATAGATGAGGGTACCCAGAAAGTTTAAAAGCCCGGAAAAACCACCGGTGAGCAAGCTGAAAAGAAGAAGAATGAGAAGGCAGCCCCCGCATCCAGGCTGGTTATGTCGTTGGTATTGCATTGTCTTAATATCTGTGTGTCTTAGTTATTGGTAATGGATTCACAAAAACTCTCCATCTTAGATTTTAGCTTTTTAGGAGTTTATCATTGGTAGCTGTCATCGCCAAAAAGAGCATTGATAAACTCATCCGGATCAAAATCACGGAGATCATCTATCTGTTCTCCAATGCCGATGAAACGGATGGGGATGGCAAGTTCCCGACAGACTGTTGCAACAATTCCACCTTTGGCCGTGCCGTCGAGTTTTGTCAGGGCAAGACCGGTAATGGTCACTGCCTCATTAAATTGTTTTGCCTGGGAAACCGCATTCTGACCGGTGGTGGCATCCAGCACGAGCAAGATTTCATGGGGGGCTGTTTTTAGTTTTTTCCCCATAACCCGTTTGATTTTTTTCAGCTCTTCCATGAGATTTACCTGGGTATGAAGCCTTCCTGCAGTATCCACGATCACCACATCATAATCCTCTGCAACACCCTTTACTAATGCATCAAAGGCAACGGAGGAAGGGTCTGCACCTTCCTTGCGTGAAACAACTTCAACCTCGTTACGTTCGCCCCAGATTTTCAGCTGGGCAACAGCAGCTGCCCGGAAGGTATCTGCTGCAACCAGCAGTACGGACTGGCCTGAGCTTTTGAACTTTTTGGCTATTTTGCCAATGGTTGTTGTTTTTCCAACACCGTTGACACCAACTACCATGATAACAAAGGGACCGGATTCGGGCATGACCAGTTCGGCAGGGTTATTAGACTCCATGATAAAGGAGCGCAGTTTTTCTTTAAGCACAGCTTTGAGCTGGGCAGGGTCGGAAAGGGCGTCACGTTTTACCCTTTTTCTGGCGTGATCAAGGATTTCAATGGTCATGCTGAAGCCAAGGTCAGCCGTTATCAGGATTTCCTCCAGTTCATCAAAGAGATCAGCATCGATTTCCTTTTTGCCAAGAAAAAGGGTGTCCATGCGGTAAACCAGAGATTCCTTTGTCTTTGCCAGTCGTGAGGAAAGCCTTTGGAACATAGATTCTGTTCCGGACGGTTTTTCCTGTAATGGTTCTGAAGCTGTTTTTTCTTTGGCAGGTTCTGGTTCTTTCTCATCTACAATCTGTGGTTGTTCTACCGTTTCCTCAGCAATTGAAAGTTCTTCAACTTCCGGCATCTGTTGCGTCTCTTCCGGTTCTTCAGCAACTGGAGGCTCTTCAAACTCTTGGGTATGGGGTTGTCCTACTGGTTCTTCTGGAACAGAGACGGCTTCAAATTCGGGCTCCTCTCTGGTTGTTGCAGGCTCTGCTTCCTGAACCTGGGGCACTGGGATTTCTTCAGGAACTACCGGATCCTGAACCTGTTCTTCAGCTGGTGTATCACTCTCTTTAGTTTTGGAAAACTTTTTCTTAAACCAACCTAGCATATGTGGATTTCCTTGTTCTTATGAGCTGAATCTTAAAAATTGAAAATATGAGAAAGAAAATTTTTCATATTACGGCCAGATCAACAAGAAAGCAATAAAAACAGACAGAGATTTTGCGCCTGTCCTTTGTGAACAGACAGGAAGGAGGAGAAATGCAGGTGAATAATATTTGCTTTTCCGGTGAACAGCATTACTGTATGCCATGGCTGTGATTCTGTTTAAAGAAATCATTGTTTTTTACCGGCTGGCAAAGCCGGGATGTAATGAATCAATAAGGTTTTATTATTCTTTTTTATATATTGTAACAGGAGGATGTTATGTCTAGTTCATGTGGTTCAGGTAGTTCCTGCTCAAGCGGTTCCTGTGGAACTCAGGAGTCTCAACAGGCTAAAATGGCGCAGCAGGATAATGCCATTACCCGGTCTCTCGGGAAAATTAAAAATAAAATTCTGGTAATGAGCGGAAAAGGCGGAGTCGGAAAATCCACAGTTTCTGTTAATCTGGCCCTGGCGCTTGCTGCCAAAGGCCATAAGGTCGGCCTCATGGATGTGGATCTGCATGGTCCTGATGTCATCCGTATGCTGAATTTAAAAGGAAACCTCGAAGCTCCAAAGAATCCTGATGATCTTGTAGCACCTCTGCAATACAATGATAATCTGAAGGTTGTTTCCCTTGAATATATGATGAAAGATCGTGACGAGGCAATTATCTGGCGCGGTCCTCTTAAGATTCAGGCCATCCGTCAGTTTGTTGCCGACATGGACTGGGGTGAGCTTGACTATCTGGTCATTGATGCTCCTCCGGGTACCGGTGACGAGCCATTATCTGTGGCCCAGACCATACCTCTTGTCAAAGCTCTGGTTGTTACCACTCCTCAGAAAGTTGCCCTTGCTGACGTACGTAAGTCGTTGAATTTCTGCAAGACTGTGGACATGGATGTTGTGGGTGTTGTGGAGAATATGTCCGGCTTTGTCTGTCCTGAATGTAATGCAACAGTGGATATTTTTAAAACCGGTGGTGGTGAAGATATTGCCCGTGAATTTGACCTGCCGTTCCTGGGTGCTGTACCCATGGATCCAAAGGTTGTGGTTGCAGGAGATGATGGTGTTCCGTATCTTTCTTCTGATGCTAAAAGCCCGGCCGTCGAAGCTTTTGCAAAAGTTGTTGATGCGGTTGAGTTGCGTCTGCCCCCAGTGGCTGTACCTCCGCCACTGAATATGGCATCCAATGATTCCGGTTCAGATTGTGGTTGCGGTGGATCCTGTAACCCGGATACCTGCGACTGTTAATGCCTTACTCCATATAAGCGGCTATAAAAATTCTGATTACGTACAAAACTCAGCCATTTTGTTTGTCATTCCCGCGGAGGCGGGAATGACACCACCAGGATCACTTGTAATTCTTTTGTTTTACCAATTCCTTATGTCTTCACCATATGAAGTTGGCTGAGTT
>DQTH01000206.1 GCA_015662865.1 Desulfocapsa sulfexigens | reverse complement strand
CGTTAAAAAACTACTGTTTATTTAACTCTTCGCGCAGTTTTTCTATTTCAAGCTTCAAAGCATCCACTTCACTCTTTTTAGCTAAATCCATCTTTTCCAGGATTTTCTGAACGCGGGATTCAATCTGTTTCTGGAATTCAACGCGTGATTCTTCAGAGCGGGAAACAAGGTCATCGACAAATACCCTGCCCTCTTTTTCAGTCATCTTTCCTTTTTCAATAAAATCCTTGGCAACTTCTTCAATTTTATCTTTAGTGAGAGTAGCCACTCCAACGCCTGTTAACAATGCTTTTTTGACCAAATCAATCATAAGGATCTCCTTACCTGCTATGCAGATGTTCGTCTCTCAGCTGTATCAAAAAAATCTGCAGCTTTTTCAGTCGCCTCTTCAATAGACTTACTATTCTGTACCCTGGAGGCCAGATGGTGCCCGAAGGTAAAATTACCAGCAAAATAATGGGTAAACTGCTTTAACCGGCCAATACGTCTCTCAGGCTGAAATCGCTCCTCCAGCAATTCTGCAAAACGAAAATATATTTTATCAAGAGGTACTTCAGCCGGTATATTATGATTATACAGAGATTTTGCAATGTCTGCAAATAACCAGGGTTTGCAGACTGCACCCCGCCCAAGCATAAGTCCGTCTGCGCCTGATTGATTCAAACATTTTCTCGCATCATCCACACTAAAAATTCCACCATTGGCAATAACCGGGATCGGTATTACGGATTTTACTTTCCCAATCCAGTCCCAGCGTGCTTTTCTGCAGAATTTTTCACCCTGTAGCCGACCATGTACCGTGAGAAGATCAATACCTTCATCAACAAGCATTTTACAAAACGAGATCAGCTTCTGTTCATCAAGTTCTCTGCCAAGACGAATTTTGGCACTGATTGGAAGATTGGTCGCAGCTCTTAAATCAGCAACAGTTTTTTTAACACCCTCCAGAGGCATAAATGAACCTGCGCCCTGTTTGCGCAGCACCGGAGCAGGACAACCAAGGTTTAAATCAATTCCCTGTGCATTTAATGCCTGCAGCCGGTCAACGGCTGGAAGAATTTCCTGGTCAGGACTGGCAAATATCTGATAAAAAAATGGATATTCTGCAGGAGTACGGCAAAGAAAAGGAGATACTGTTTCATTTTCAATGGGCAGTCTGGTGACTGACAGCATTTCACTGAAAAACAGTCCTACTCCACCAAGTTCAAGAATAAGAAGGCGAAGGGCCGAGTGGGAAAGGCCAACCATTGGAGCAAGGGCAAGCGGTGGATTACAACGTACAACAGGAACAGTTCCGCAATTACGTGCACCATGAGATTCTATGAGAAGTGTTTCCTGAGATTTTTCCACTGTTTCTTGAAATGCTTATTCTTCAGAAGACAGATCCCTACTGAACATCCACAATACGTTTAACCGCTTCTTCAGTTATGATTTCATTAAATTGAACATGAACAGAATAATCACTTTCAACATAACTCTGGAAACGAACAGCAACAATTTTACCGCTGCATTCGACTGGCTGACCGCCTCCAACAGGAATATTTGTGGTGATTCCTTTACCAAGCAGCAGTCTTGCATTTTCTTTTCTGGAAATCCTGATGTTGAAAGAAAGCCCTCCACAGGAAATATCAGCTATCTCCCCTTTAAAACTTCTCATACTTGGTTGACCGGATTCGTCGAGTAAGGTGTGCTTGACAAGAATAACCACTGGAAAGCGTGCATACTGCCTTCTGTCTTCCCCTGACATACGAAGAAGATCAGAAACAGTTTCAGTTTTGAGACAATAATCAGACAGACATGGTTCAAGCCCAGGAAATTTATCAAGTAATTCGAGAAATTTTTCCCTTTCAAGGATATGTAGATTGGTTTTCCCAAATACCGTTAAAGAAACAGTCCAGACTGAAACATCGAGAAACGGCCCTGCACCTACAATTTCTCCTGGACCCAGTTTTTTTAGAAAAATTTCATCATCTCCACGCCAACAAGTGAGCCTGGCCTGACCGGAATTGATAAAATAAAGGCAGGGTTTATTCATTCCCTGCTCAACCACAACTGATCCAGCAGAGTAATCCTTTCCGTCCAGAGAATAATAGAGTGCGTTGAATTCCTCAGTGGTCAGGGAATCATATAAATCCTGCCAGATACTGATATGATTGAGAGTGATTGAAGAGGATCTTTCTTCCTCAATTTTCTCTCCGGCTTTAATAACCTCTGCCAGAGCATTGGGGTCAATTTCCAGAATCCGATCCCTGAGCATTTCAGCTTCATCAAAATTCTTCTCTTTTGCTGCTTCTATGCACTTATTATAGAGCATTTTACTGGCAGCTGTGACCTGTCCACTTCCGAGAAGAGTGGCAATCTCCTCGTTTATCTGTTGAATAGATCGTTTTGCAGCATTTTTTGTTGTGGGATCGTTCTCAAAAGAAACCTGCTCTGCAGGGACATCATAATCATCCTCTTCTGATACTGCAGGTTCTACGGGAAGATTTTTCTGTTCAAAGCGTGGCTTTAAAATCTGCAAAGTCTGGGAAGCCACTTGAGAAACCGGATCTGTTTTGGGATTAAACTCTCTGCTACGCTCTTCGATGAGCAAGGTCAGCAGATTGACTGCTCTGATGGAGTCACTCAAACGGACCTGAATTGCCAGGTTCTGCAATAATTCATCACGAATATTTGGAGAAAAGGTATCCCTTTCAGCAAGAAGATCCAGAAAGGCATCAATTGCTTTTGGCTCTCCAAGTTGTCCAAGAAATCCCACAAGTGAAACTTTCAGTTCATCATTCACCTTGGACAGGACGGTGAGCAGATACGTTCCTGTATTTTCTTCGGCAACCTCACTTATACAATCAAGAACCTGCTGTTGAATTCGGATATCTTCATGTTCCAGACAGGGCATTATCAAGGGAATAAGCTCAGGATCATCCATGGCAGCAATCATCAGGATGACATTGCGGATACCATACCATGGGAGATCTTTTTCAAGAGAGGCTTTGAGCACTGGAACTGCAGCATAGCCAGTAGCAGGAATCAATCCGATCAAACGGAGTCGATCCGCTTTTTCCTGGCAGTTCAGTAGAGTATCAAGAAGATGCTCTGCCGCTCGAGCCCCAAGATGAATAAGAGTCTTTTCTGCATTGAGTCTCCGTTCTCCACGTCCGCGAAGACAGACCAGAGTCAATTCTTCAAGAATGTAACTGGTTGCCATTCCTTCCTGAGCCCTGCTTACCACACTCCGGATAGAATTGCTTTTTTCAATGATTCCAGACTGAATCTGATGGAAGACCTCAAGGAGATACTCGCATTCATTCCACAACCCTTCTTCAAGCATTCTAATGCCGAGTTTCTCCAACTGTTTACAAATAGTACCACAAACAGAAAAATAATCAGTTTCCAGACGAAGCCAGCGAAGAAGAATTCCTGTTACCTGCTTGATAAGATCAGAATGCTCACTGAATTGAAGCCCTCCCAGGCACAGGCTCAGTGCCATAATACCACGTTCACGAAGAGCCGGCGATTCACTGCAGGTACATTCGCTGAGCTTGTCAAACAGCATTTTTACCCGGTCTCTGTTTCCGGATTGGCAGTATATGGAAATCAGACCGGGTAACTTCTCAAGAAGTTCATCATTGAGCAAGACTTCCCCGCTACCATGCTCTAAATCACTAACCAGCTTCAACAGACGACGGTCAGCTCTCTTTCGTTCTTCCTGGGCAAGCAGCTTCTTGGCTTCCTCCTGGGCTTGTCTTTGTCTGTCTATATCTATTTCCATTTAGTCCAACTAATCACTAACAAATAAAAAAAAATTCAGAAAACCCGACAGCATCGATAAACTTGTAAGTTTTAGAATAGTATCAAATGCTGGAATTATTCATTATACAAAAATTCATTCCGGAAAAGAATGGAAATCGTAACACATATGCAAATCAGTAGAAATATTTCTAATTACATCCATCCATTTGATTTTTCAGCATTTTTTCCTGCTTTAGCAGCAGCTGTTCCATATTATCATAATCTGTTGCTTTAAGAATTCTTGAAAAAGCCTCTTCAGCACCGGGATAGCCATAATCAGCAGCCAGTCCATACCAAGCCAGAGCAGTGGGCAGGGAAGTTGTAACTCCCCTGCCGCGTTCATAAAAACCTGCCAGGAAAAACTGCGCTACAGGCCAGTTCTGACGTGCAGCACACGTATACCAGCAGGCAGCTTTACTCAAATCCTGTTTAACTCTGTTTCCGTATTCATACTTCATACCAAGAAACAGGCATGCACCTGCAACTGATTCTTGTCCTGCTTTTTCCAGCCAGAACAATGCCTGCTCAGGATCTCTACTGATACTTTCACTGCCATACTCATAGAGCAGGGCCAATGCAAATTGTGATTGAGGATCGCCGGCAGAGGCAAAACGAGTAATTTCTGCCTCATAACTGTCAGCAAGGGCAAGTCCATGAGTCACCAGTAGGATTATACTCACAATACAAAAAAAGCCGTTACTCCTGCAAATGCGGGGAGTAACGGCTAAAATGGATGACACAAATGTTGTCAAATTACTGAATGGGTTCACCAAAGGCATTCAAAGTTTTGGATGCTGTCACATCTACTGTTACGTACATGGTAAGAGTAGTATCAGAAACTGGCCCATTGGGTTCTATATTCATCATGCATGTCTTGTTTGGTTTGGTAAATGCGAGAATAACATTTCTACTGGAGACTTCACCGGCAAGTTTCCATTTATTTTTTATCATGGAAGCAATGATAAATTCTTTTAATGAATAGATTTCCACTCTGCCGGTATAGTGAATAATTCCGCCACGAAACGAATCCGTACGAATGGACATGCTGTTTTTATTGGAGTATTTCATGTCGGCAGGCAGTTCAATATCTTCATAATTGCCAACAGTGCTTGCCATTGGTGGCAGGCCCGCAAGAGCATCATTTGCCTGGACAGCATTTTTTGAACTTCCCGGCACGCATCCACCAAGTGCAAACAACAGTACCGCTATTAAAGCAAAAACAATCCCTTTATTGTGTTTCATCTCATTTTTCATGGTTGTTTCTCCATCCTTTCGAGTTATCAGCATTCTGCCGTATTAAAAAACAATTCCTTATCTCTGCTTTAATTGTGATCAAAAGACTTTAACATTACAAATAGATAGTTCAGGCTGTATCTTTTGTCGAGTGATTTCTAACAATGCCTGACAATAATCACCCCCGACAAAAGTTATTCAAGGCCACCTATACACATGTATTTAATTTCCAGATATTCCTCTATCCCATATTTTGATCCTTCACGGCCAATCCCTGATTCTTTCATGCCTCCAAAAGGAGCTGCTTCAGAAGATAAAATGCCTGTATTAACCCCTACCATTCCATACTCCAGTGCCTCAGATACTCTCCAGCAGCGAGCCAGATCACGACTAAAAAAATATGAAGCAAGACCATATTCAGTGTCATTGGCCATTGCTACTCCCTCTTCTTCTTCCTTAAAAACGAAAAGCGGTGCAACAGGGCCAAAAGTTTCTTCTCTAGCTATCAACATATCTGTGGTGACATCAATAAGAATAGTGGGTTCAAAAAAGTAGCCGTTTTCTCCAGAACGTTTTCCTCCTGCCAGAATTCTGGCCCCTTTAGCACAGGCATCTCTAATTTGTTCTTCCACTTTCAGGACTGCATTCAAATCAATTAACGGTCCCTGATTAACTTCTTCCTGAAACCCTGATCCAACATGCAGCTTTTCTTTCACTGCTGCAGTCAATTTCTCTGCAAACACTTCATACACACCTTCCTGTACAATAAATCTATTTGCACAGACACAGGTCTGTCCTGCATTCCTGTATTTTGATGCAACAGCATCAGCAACGGCTGCATCAATATCAGCATCATCAAAAACAATAAAAGGAGCATGACCGCCCAGCTCAAGAGAAATCTTTTTAACAGTTTTACTGCAGGCTGCCATCAACTGCTTGCCAACTGGAGTGGAGCCGGTAAAACTAAGCTTTCGGACAACTGGACTTGCAGTAAATTCTGCCCCTATTTCTATTGCCGGACCGGTAATTACATTAAAAACACCTTTGGGGATACCTGCCCGATGGGCAAGCTCAGCAAGGGCAAGTGCTGAAAAAGGGGTTTCAACAGCTGGTTTCACTATGACTGTGCAGCCCGCCGCAAGAGCAGGAGCCGCTTTTCGTGTGATCATGGCGGAAGGAAAATTCCAGGGAGTGATGGCCGCACAGACCCCTACAGGTTCTTTGAGAACAATAATCCTTTTTCCTTTTTGGGACATGGGAATAGTATCGCCATACACACGTTTTGCCTCTTCAGCAAACCATTCCACATATGATGCTCCATAGAGCACTTCTCCTTCAGCTTCCACCAGAGGTTTTCCCTGTTCTGTGGTCATTATATATGCAAGATCTTCTTTATGGCTGACAATCAGATCAAACCACTTTCTGAGGTGGGCAGAACGCTCCTTGGCTGTCAACTTTCTCCACAGAATATAGGCATCCTGACTTGCATTGATAGCATTTTGCGTTTCTTCAGCTCCAAGCGAAGGAACATATCCAACAATTTGATTATCAGCAGGATTGAAAACTTCAATTCTATCCTCACCGGTAACCCATGTACCATTTATATAACACTCCTGCCTGAATAGAGCAGGATCCTGTAACTGCATATCATACCTCAAAAACAAATTTCATATATTGATGGATTTGAAAAAAACTCTTCACCTTTTGTCGTTGCGATAGAAATCAAATCATTTGGGTGTACTTTAGTACGCCAAAATAATTTGATTTCTACGCGCCTCAAATATGGAGTTTCTTACAAATCCATCTTAGATTTTAACTTTTTACGAGTTTACCACATATTGGGAGTGACGAAAAAAAAACAGTGCGATTCATGCGGATTTTAAGGATCACCAAGCCTCAAGTTGAAAAACTATTATTACAATTTCCCCTGTCAAATTTATCCCATAATACCATAAGCAATTTCATAAATCATCTGCGTAACTTGTCTTGCCAAAATAATTCTCAACTTACACAGATCTTCACTCTCGACAAGAGAAAATGTCTGGTTTAGGATGTCGTAAGTTAAACATATATGAACAAATCAAAACCAACAATAAACACATGAATGCCCCTGAAACCATTACCATCTCAAAAGAACCAATTCGGTTGAGTCAATTTCTCAAACTTGCCAATGTTGTTCAGGATGGTTTGGAGGCGAAAATACGAATTACAGAAGGAGAAGTTCTGGTCAACGGTCAACTGGAAATTCGTCGAGGCAGAAAGCTTAGGGATAAAGATGTGGTTCAAATAGATGATATTGTTCTACAGGTAAAAAAAAAAGACAACTAAGAAAGCTTAACCAGATCAGCTTGAATAGAGTAGAGTTTCACATCATGTTCCACCCCTCGCAATTTCCTGGCTTCTTCCTTTTTTAACGGAAATCTACCATTTAAATCTTTATAAACAGACTCAGTGATTAAAATATGTCCTGATCTGGCAGACGAAGCGAGACGTTGGACGATATTCACCTCTGTCCCGATTACTGTATAATCAAGCCTTCTCGAAGATCCGACATTTCCAAGAAAAACTTCCCCGCGGCTGACACCTATTCCCAGGCCAAGCTGTTCGAAAACAGCATGTTTTTCAAGCCACTTAAATCGCAACTGTTCAAACTTTTGAGAAAGCTCAACAGCGGTATTGACTGCAGAATCAGAAGGAGCTTCAATACTAATCGGAGCACCAAATGCAACAAGAGCAGCATCACCCATAAATTTATCCAAGGTACCCTTCCATGAAAAAGCAACTTCTGAAAAAAGATCAAAAAATTGCGTCAGGAAACAATGAATATTGTAGTGTGAGAGATGCTGGACTGCCACAGTAAAATTTCGGATGTCTGCAAAAAGAATACTGATCTCTTCAACTCCCCCTATCTCTAAAAGGCTCTTTCCGGAGCTGAGTAGAATTTCTGCAACCTCAGGAGCAACATACTGTTCAAAAAGAGCCTTTGTACGAACATGTCGTTCACGCTCTTTCATATATGCAACATTTTCCAGGGCCATGACCGCCTGGCCGCATATCGCTGAAAGCATTTCAATATCGGATTGACAGTATTCAACTTCTTTTGAAGTCTGGCTGATATTTAAAACGCCCAATATTTTTTCGCGTCCAACAAGAGGGAAAGATATGGATGCGGATATTTCATCTCTTAGTAAATATTGTGCAAGGGGGGACTGCGCCTGGGTCTGCCTGTTGAAAATAATGGGTTCACCATGTTCAAAAACCCAGCCTGCTATCTTCTCGCCGGATTTTACAGAAACTTCGCCCACAACGTTCTGGTCCATGCCGCGAGATGCAACGACATGCAAACATTTTTCATCTTCATCATACATCATCATTGAGATGCTTGGCGCATCAATCTGCAGGGAGATGGCTTCCAGAAGTAACTCATAGACTTCCCCCATAGAACCTGCAGCAATAAATTTTTCGCCAAGTTTGTAGAGAGGAAGTAGAATTTTCAGACGGGTATTTTCATCACGTAACCCTGCAGCGGAAAGAGATTTCAGAACAGCATCAACGAGTGCGCTGGAATCAATCGGTTTTTGAAGAAATCCGCTAAAACCAATGTTCATGGCTTCAACAAGCATATTCTGATTGTTGTTGTCGGCAACAAGTATTCCGGCAATCCCGGGATCTGCCTGCCTCATGATATCAAAGGCCTCAACACCTGTCATTCCAGGAAGAAGATAATCAACGATGGCGAGATCAAAATGCATGTCCATTGCCATTTCTACTGCCTGTTCCCCCTTGGGTACGCAGTACACCTCAAGGCCAATATCACCAAGTGCATTTCGACTCATATCTGAAATAAATGATTCGTCATTTACAACAAGGATCTTCCGGGGAGGCATGGAATTTATCTCGTTTTTCAGGATTAAAGGAATTAACACCCCATAAGGGGGTAATAAGTACCTTATGAGAGTATTTTCAAAAAAGTAAGAAAATATTTTATAAGGACTAAAATAGTATGAAAGGATATAATAAAATTAAATATTTATGGATAGTACCACTCGTACTTGTTGTTTTCAAGTATTAGTGCCTTGTATTCATTCCTCGGAATGAATAAATAAAAACAGTAACTTTCTGGAAATATAATCCAAATTTTATTAACTATTCGAGTAAGGTTCCTGCACAGGTTAGTTAAATAAAAAGTATAAAAAATATGCAACACAGTACGGATTATAAAAGACCTCTTGCCGAAAGAATGCGCCCGCAAACTCTCGGGGAAATTGTTGGGCAAGAGGATCTGCTGGGGAAAGGAAAATTTCTGGAAAGTGTGCTGGGATCGGGAATCCTTCCGTCTCTTATCCTCTGGGGCCCTCCAGGTACCGGAAAAACAACACTTGCCCGAATCCTTGCTCGTTCAACATCTGCAGACTTTGTTTATTTTTCTGCTGTACTCTCCGGGGTCAAGGAAGTGCGGAAAATCGTACAGCAGGCAGAAAACCTCCGTGACGAAGAACAACGTGGAACCATTTTTTTTATTGATGAAATCCATCGTTTTAACAAGAGTCAACAGGATGCCTTTCTTCCCCATGTTGAAAACGGCCTTTTCACTCTTATTGGTGCCACAACGGAAAATCCATCATTCCAGGTGATTGCTCCCCTCCTTTCCAGATGTCGGGTATTGGTCCTCAATCCTCTAACTAAAGAGCACCTGGAGATTATTCTTAAAAAAGCGCTTGAGAACACAGAATCAGGACTGGGGGACAGTAAACTGCAATTTGGCCCCAACAGCCTAAAAAGCCTGGCCTTGCTTGCTGACGGTGATGCCAGAAAAGGATTAAACACACTTGAAATTGCCGCTGCTCTGGTGCTCCATCGCAACAAAACCTCCACTGAACCAGATTGTATTATCACACAGCATGATATTGGTGAAGCTGCACAGCAGGCCTCATTACGATATGACAAAAATGGAGAGGAGCACTACAATCTTATCTCTGCCCTGCATAAAAGCCTTCGCGATTCAGATCCTGATGGAAGTTTATACTGGCTGTATCGGATGCTGGAATCTGGTGAAGATCCACTGTATATATGCAGGCGCCTGATCCGCTTCGCCTCTGAAGATGTTGGTCTTTCTGATCCACAAGCCTTAATCCACACAATTTCATGCCGGGACGCCTATCACACCCTTGGCCTCCCTGAAGGAAAGCTGGCGCTTGCTCAAGCAGTCAGTTATCTTGCAACAGCACCAAAAAGCAACAGTATTTATAAAGCGGAATCAAAGGTACGGAAATGCATCCGCAAGTCAGGCACACTCCCTGTTCCATTACATTTGAGAAATGCTCCTACCCAGTTGATGAAAGACCTCAACTATGGAAAAAATTACAAGTACGCCCATGATACAGAAGAAGCTCTTGTTGCTCAGGATCATCTTCCTCCGGAGATTAACAAAAAACAGTTTTACTTTCCAACAACCCGTGGATATGAAGCTCTAGTCAAAGACAGACTGGATAAATGGCGTGCCATCCTTAAACAAAAAAAGAACCATGCATAGATATTGTACTCAATTATCAAAAACCTCTCTTTCACTGTTTGTTATTCTTTTCCTGGTGTTTTCATACGTGCCCTTGGTAAAGGCAGATACATCCCCTTCACTATTCCTCTTTTTTTCCGGGAATATTCAGGGGGAAACAGCCCCTTGTGGCTGAAAATCCAATCAATTGGGCGGTCTGTCCAAAAAAGCTTTCCAGATTCAAACCATTACAGAGAATAGTGGGCAGCAACGCCTTCTCCTGGATTCCGGCAACCTTCTCTTTAAACGAGAAAAAATTGCGGACGGACCAAACCAGGAAAGGCTCACAGCTGAGGCCATCATGACTGTTTATCAAAAACTTGCATATGATGCCGTGGGAGTAGGTCCTCTTGATCTGTCCGGGGGGCTGGATTTCATACGTAAAAGCAGTGGCAAAGAATTCCCCTGGGTTTCTGCAAATATTATTGACGAAAAAGGGCAACCGATTTTCAAACAATGGATAAGAAAAAAAATATCATCCACAGAAATCGTGATTACCGCTCTCACTGCAAGGCCACGGAATCCACCAGAAGGTATAAAAATAGAGAAGTGGCAAACAATACTCCCGGAACTGCTCACCCGGATGAAAGCTGAAAAAAATGATCCTTTTATTATTGTACTCTCAAGTCTCAATTACGAAGAAAATCGTAAGATTACAGAAAAATATCCTGAAATCCATCTCCTGATCAGTGCAGATCAGCATAAAGGGAACCTTTCCCCACAGTTGATTAATGGTTGCCTCATTACCCAAACCTCAAAACAGGGAAAGTATCAGGGGCTTCTGGAAATCAACCTCGGGAAAAAGAGAGAATGGGGGGCAGACAGTGCCAAACTACTTGCAGACCTGCAGAATAGAAAGGGTTCTCTGGACTGGCAGCTTCGGCGATTACAAAAGAAAATAAGACTTACTGAAAATAAAGAAAAATATAAAAATACTCTTACCCGAATAAGCGCTGAAAAAGAGCAGCTCAATGAACAGATTACTAACCTTAAACAGGTAATAGAAAAAGAACAGGCTGAAGGAATCTATCAGGATAAGTATAAATATCGCTTTATAGGCTTAAAAAAGAATTTGCCAAATGACACTGCAACAGCAGACTTATTAAGCAAGTTAAACCAGGAAATAAGGCAGTTACATAAAAAATCCAGGACCAGCCCAAAAACAGCTAAAACCACAACAATTCCTCATAACAATATGGTTGGCTTCAGCCTCTGTGCAACCTGTCATCCTGTTCAAACAGATTTCTGGAAAACAACAGACCATGCATCGGCCTATGCAACCCTTGTTCAAAATGAAAAGCAACTGGATTTGGAATGCCTCCCCTGCCATTTAACGTTGAATATGCAAAGAACAAGACCGGGTAGAATGGTCGACAAACGGTTTCTTTATTTTCCTGAGGAGTTACAATCTGTGGGCTGTGAGTCCTGTCACGGTGCAGGGAAACAACACAGCCAGAGCCCTGAAAAATTCAAATTAGTGCGTTTACCTTCAAAAAACATTTGTCTGGCATGTCATACACCTGACCATGATGATAATTTTGAGTATGAAAACAAACTATTAAAGGTATCTTGTCCTGCCGGATAAAAAGGATATGAATCCTGAATAAATAAAAACAAAAAAAAGGCAGGAACGAGAATGTCCCTGCCTTTGAAAGATGTCACTGTTTGAATAGGTATATTATTTTTCTGGGGTATGCACTTGACTCCAGCGACTACTACATGTAGTGTAGTGGGTTATGGAAGAAAATTTTCCCCGCACGCTTCAAGAATTTGAGAATTG
>DQTH01000010.1 GCA_015662865.1 Desulfocapsa sulfexigens | reverse complement strand
GGCTGGCACGAAACTGGATCCCCGCCTCCGCGGGGATGACACCACCACGATCACTTGTAATTCTTTTGTTTTACCAACTTCACATGGCTCATCGGTGATTTGCTGATATAACATAAAATCTCTATTTGCAATAGGTTGTCATCTCCGCGTAGGCGGAGATCCAGTTTCGAACCAGAAATTTAGATCGGAGTTTACGCTTACCTTCCGCCTACGCGGGAATGACAAACAAAATGGCTGAGCTTTATACGTTAGCAGGAATCGTTATGATTTGAGTATGAATAAAGCGTAGGGTTTGATTTGTGCAGCTAAAATAACTTAGATTTGTTTTATCATTTTGCTTACAGTGATGAGCAACAATATTCCTACTGCAAAAACAACAAGGCCGGAGAAATCATGCAAAAAACCATGCGCGATGTCACCACCATATTTTGATGCGAGCAGTGCTGTAGCAGATAAGCGTACAATGTTTGCAAAAATTGCTATGGGAGCAGCTGTCATGAAAAGAATCCATTTTTGGGATGTGGTATGGCTTGAGAGAATTGCAAAGACAGCACTCAATGCAAACAACGTTGTTAGTGAGCGTAGCCCGGAACATGCATCAACAACTTCTAAAGTTGTGTTAGCAAGGTGGAGAACATTTCCTTCCCTAAAGATTGGTATTCCCATGAGAGTGACTACTTTTTCAGTGAGATAAGACCCAAACAATTGCATGGGAAAGGCAATTTTATTCCATATAATCGCAGGGAGCGGAATCATGAATATGAGGTAGATGATCGGCAGAAGCAGTTTTTTTAAGAATGAATAACCAAGACAAAAAAGAACAATACCAGCAAGAACAGGAATGAGAGATGTGCGCTGCAGGAAGAATTCTGACCCTACTTTTGCTATAATAAGCTGCACTAGTCCTGCTGCCAGCAAAAACAATCCGGCTAAATTACCACGAATCGGTAGCCGCTTCAGCTCGTCTTTTGACGTGTAAATAAGATAGGCGGAAAGAACAGGAATGAAATAACCATGTGAATAATTATCATTTGTCTCCCAGTCATGGGCCAGGTCTTGCAATATCGGAAAGTAAAGCAGGCCAAGGGAGAGAAATATCAATCCCAATGAAATGAATGCCTGGGGGCTGAAAGTTATATCTCTGTTCATATTTTTTTGCCGGGAAGATAGGATTCAAGATTAGTCATGACCAGTTCAGCAAATTTCCCAGCTTCCTCTGATGCCTCTACAATTTTATCATTGGGGACTGTGTACATTATTCTGACAAAGGTTCCGTCTCTTCGCCTAATCCTGAGTGCATCAAAAACAAGGTAGATTTTTTCCCAATACTCAGAAGCGATAATTCTGCCACGGTTTTGATACCAGTAGAGTACGATCTGGTATTTGTTTCCATTTCTGATCAGCATTTCAGAAACTTCGGACCTGGAGTTTCCTTCAATACCGGTGCGCAGCGGAAAAGTCTGTATGGAATCAATGCCCCAACCTCCGCCTGGCAGACAATTTTTTGGAGAATGATATGCACCGCTGACGCCGACAGCTTTGTAATAACCGACATAGAGAGTTATCAGCCGACCTTCCTCGTTCTGATAGGTGTAGTGGATTTCATCATCCACTCCAAGCATTTCAACAACTTCAGCAGAAGAAGTGGTGGCATGAACTTTATGCCATTGTCCTATGGTTTTGGGAAAGGAAGCGAGTTGTTGCTTAATTGGGACAGCATTTACGGTAGAGCTGTTCTGGACAACAAGCCATGTCCCAAAAAGGAGGAGAATGACAATTATTGTATTCTTTTTAAGGACCATGGAAGGAGATATTATTTTGTTGTTTAGAAGATGTTGCGGCGGACTTTTGTTACCGGCTATGGAGAAGCATCACCAGCGGAACAGTTCTTTCTGAAAGGAAAGTGTTAGAAACACACGATGTTCATCGTAGCTGTCGTGGGCGAGTTCGGAATCCTGTTTTCTGTACGTGTAGTTGAGCGCAGCTGTGTACCATTGCAAGAATGTATAGCTGAGTGATCCGCCAACCTCATATATTTTTCGTGTAAAAATGCTTTCTTCACGGAAAGCTTCACGATCAGCAGACGCCAGGTTATTCTCGGCTTGAATGTCGTTAACTATTCCAAGCAGTATATTTTCCTGGTTTTCATCACGATATGATCCGTACAGAGTGGTTGTCAGGTCGGCGGTTAGAGTATGGGTGAAATCCAGAGTATAGTTCCAGAATTCTGTGAGCCCGCGATCTCTTCCCAAAAGGTTATTATTTGACGAAAAGTTTTCCTGAGCAAATCCCTTTTCAATACCGGCACTTATTGCTGAATGTTCAGCAATATCATAGCTGAGATTGAGGTGAGCATTGTAATCCCAATTTGCGTCAAAGGTCTCTGTCTTTTCATAAGTCGGGCCTCCACCGAAATCAAAAGACAGCCGTCTGGTATGCTGGTATTGAGCACCAAAACTCAGGTTGTGCAGTTTTGTATCATTATGAAGAGAAGCATCATAAAAACTGGCCGAATAGTCATAGCTGACAAAAAATGTTTTCCTTGTTGAGTAGATCCAGTTGAGTGTACCACCAGCACCATATTCGGATAAATCATTTGAGAGATCTTCTGTGTCTATTCTATCAGTAATACCGGGAGAGAGATCCTCCAGTATTATTTCTGTTCTTGTGACTGTTTCTTGCTCTGGCGGGTCAAAGAGGCCACGTGTGTAATTTGTAAATAATGAAAAGTTCCATTCTCCATTGATTCGGTGCGCCAGTGAAAGATCTGCAATGTGTCTGTCGTAATCTTCATACCCACCTATACCCGTGTCATCATTTCGTAATATTCGATAGGTGTATCCGGCTCCAAATGTACTACCAACATCATATGTATACGAAGAATTTGCGTTGAGCTCATTCGTCCAGTACCGTCTTCTCCCTCTGTTGTAATCAGAGGATGTTTCAGCACCAAGAAGCTCAGGATCATCTGAAAAAACGAAGCGTTCACTTAGCTCTACACGCCACTGTCTCGAGATATCCCGATAGGCAGAAAGCGACAGATCATGGTCGACATCACTTTGGCTGTCATCAAAGTCATATACAAAGCTGGGATTGTAACTGAAGGTCAGGCTATCAACACTGCTTGTCGTTTCAAAAATAAATAAGGGGCCAATACTTACCTGCTGCTGTGACGTATTCCGGTCCAGAAGAGAATCTTCGATATCATCTCTGTCATAGTTTGTTTCGTCATAGTCATACCCCATTGTTACACCACCTGTAATTGTATTGAGGCGGGCCTGCACGGGAGAGGTCAGGCAGAGAGTGGAAAGAGGTATCAGAAACAGAGCAGATGATATTTTTCGCATGGTACTCTTTTTGGGCAAAAGGTTAAGTGAGATTAGTTGTGTACCACTTTGCAGCTTTATCCAGGCCACTATTAATAGAAAATTCTGGTGCATACCCGAGGAGGTTCTCAGCTTTTGAAATATCAGCCAGAGAGTGTCGGACATCTCCAGCGCGGAAATCACGATAGATCAGTTTGGAATCACCTTTCTTGCAGCCACTTTTATCAACACGGTTTTTGATAAGTTCATGAAGCTTATTTAAGGTTGTGCGCTCTCCAAAAGCAACGTTATACACCTGGTTTGCTGCGTCTTCTGATTTGGCAGTTGCTGCAAGCAGGTTTACCTGGACACAGTTGTCAATGAAACAAAAATCTCTGCTTGTCTCGCCATCTCCATTGATAAACGAATCTTCTCCACTGAGAAGTGCTGCAAACCATTTAGGAATGACCGCAGCGTATGCACCCTCTGGATCCTGGCGTTGACCAAAGATATTGAAGTATCTAAGTCCGATTGTGTTGAAATTATAGGTTCTTGCAAAGACATTCGCATACAGTTCGTTAACAAGTTTTGTGACAGCATAAGGGGATAATGGATTGCCGATGTGAGGTTCCTGCTTGGGTAGATCAGGGTGGTCTCCATAAGTTGAGCTGGAAGCTGCATAAACAAAGCGATTAACTTTGGCATCGCGTGCTGCAATCAGCATATTTAAAAAACCATTGATATTATTTTCATTGGTAAGTACCGGATCTTCAATGGATCGGGGTACAGAGCCAAGAGCTGCCTGATGCAGGACATAGTCGGCTCCTGTGCAGGCTTTATGGCAGGTATCGATATCTCGGATATCTCCCTGAATAAATGTGAAATTGTTCCATTGCTCTTCGGTGACCAGTGTTTTTACTTCATCAAGGTTATGTTGATATCCGGTGGAAAAATTATCAAGACCAGTAACCTTCTGGTTGAGTTTGAGGAGCGTTTCGAGAAGATTTGAGCCTATAAAACCGGCGATTCCAGTTACCAGCCAGGTCGATGGAGAGATTTTGAGATTGTTTTTCAGTGTTTCGTATCGGGTCATTTTTATATATGTAATTGTTATTACAGTCTCCAGAAGTTGATATTACCGTCTTTGATCGAGTCAACACCAAGCATTGATTTTACATCTATCAGGCATCCGTTTTTTGCTAGAGTCCCTGTGAAATGGGCAATATCCTGATTTCTGAACTTCTTATGAGGAACTGCAATGATCAGGGCCGCAAGGTTTTTGAATTCTTCAACAGAGGTTAATTGGATTCCCACATGTTTCAAAGCGTCCTCCGGTTTTACTTCAGGGTCATGTACTACTGTTTCAATACCATAATCGTGAAGTTCTTCGATAATATCTATGACTCGTGAGTTTCTGAGATCAGGACAGTCTTCTTTAAATGTGAGACCAAAGATACCAACTTTGGAGTTTGTTAGCTCAACATGGGCCTTAAGCATCATTTTGACTGTTTTTTCAGCAATGAACTTCCCCATGTTATCATTGATCCGACGGCCGGCCAGGATCACCTGCGGATTGTAACCGGATGATTCTGCCTTGTGGGTGAGATAGTAGGGGTCAACTCCTATACAGTGGCCTCCGACGAGGCCTGGACGAAATGGTAGAAAATTCCATTTTGATCCGGCTGCTTCCAAAACATTTAAGGTATCAATATTCAATCGGTCAAAAATGATGGCAAGTTCGTTTATGAGAGCAATATTCAAGTCTCTTTGCGTATTTTCAATAACCTTTGCGGCTTCTGCCTCTTTAATAGTTGGAACCGGGTATATTCCAGCTTCAATGATTGAGCCATAGAGTTCGGAAACAGCCTTCAGGCTTTCCGGTGTGTCGGCTGAAACAATTTTGGTGATTTTGGTAAGAGTATGCTCCTTGTCGCCGGGGTTAATCCGCTCCGGAGAGTAGCCAACATGAAAATCTTTTTTCCATTGCAAACCAGATGTTTCTTCCAGAATTGGAACACAGGCCTCTTCTGTTGCTCCTGGATAAACAGTTGATTCAAAAATTACTGTTGCTCCTTTTTTCATGTGCTTGCCAGCAGTAGATGCAGCACCAAGGAGGGGGCGGAGATTCGGCTGGTTCGCTTGATCAATGGGAGTTGGAACAGCGATAATCAAAAAATCTGCTTCTGAGAGTTTTGTCGGATCGTCAGTGAATGATAAGAGTTTGGCTGCATTAAATCCTGCAGAGTCAACTTCTTTATTATGGTCAATTCCTTCACAATAGCTTTGGATGGCCTCTTTGTTAAGGTCGTAACCAATTGTGTCATAAATTTTACCAAAAGTAATGGCCAATGGAAGGCCAACATATCCAAGACCAATTATTCCGACTGTAGTTTTGTTAGACATATGTTAATTGTTCTTCTTGTAAATGTTTAGTTTGTTAATGTTTTTGTCTGAAATGCAGAGACGGTATAGTCATTTGATAGTTGGTAATTTGCCTATTATTGGAATATCAACAGCACTGTATATATCTTTTTTATGTCGAATATTTCCCCGATAGTAATCCCATGCCAATATTGGAGCGATTCCTGTTGCTGCTCCTAAAATGAGACCAAGAAGGATTATAGGAATTTGCATATTTTTGGAGGGGCCCAGTGGTACTTGAGGTGGGTTGATGACTTTGATATTATTTACAACAGCCTTTTCTTTTCTGCTAAGCTCCAGAAAAATATCGTCAATTCGTTTATAGCGCTCTTTTGCATTTTCCAGTTTATTCTGGAGGACATCTAGTTGTGACTGTAGTTCCATATCCGTCACAGAAGTCAGTGCTGGGGGGATTTCAAATTTTTGCTTGAAAAGTCGAAGTTCATTTTCCGAATCTTTTAATTGTGCCTTATAATCATTCAACTGGGCTTTAGTGAATTCAAGCTCATGCCGAATAAGACTCTTATTGGCATCCATGTTCAAGGCAACCCACACATCAATATAACTTTGGACCAGGACAGTGGTCATGGCCTGATCATAAGTAGTGCCGGTAAGTTGAACGGTACCTTTTCCCGTGTTTCCAGTTATTTCAATCCGTTT
Source organism: Desulfocapsa sulfexigens (assembly GCA_015662865.1). GTDB lineage: Bacteria > Desulfobacterota > Desulfobulbia > Desulfobulbales > Desulfocapsaceae > Desulfocapsa > Desulfocapsa sulfexigens_B. Next base: position 2,875 of record DQTH01000010.1, on the reverse strand, counting down.
ACTGAGTCGTACAAGTTTTTGTGGAGTTATGGTTGTTTGGTCGGTTTGGTCCGAAACTTCTTTTTTAAGAAGTTTTTTTATTAACGGAATCAGTATGCTTTTCAATTGTCCCTTAACTCCCAGAGGAATTTTAAGGTCCGCCTGTAAACCTTCAGGAATGACTTTGAGGACTTCCGTGCGAAATGCTGAACTGTGCATTCTCTCAACTGCTGCTGTTATATATGCCCTGTTACCTGTTCGGGAGCTGATTTCCTCTGTTACTTTGGAAATCATTTTTGCACGTGGGGTTTCCACCTGTGTGGTTGCTGTACTGCTATACTCCGGTTTGATCAGGAAGCTGATGGGTATGGCTACAGACAGACCAAGCAGTGTACAAAGGATTACTATCCATTTGTGTTCCAGAATCGGTAACAGATACTTTGCAATATAGAACTGCGGATCAATCTGACCTGTGTTTTTTTGTTGGTTTGTCGAAGACATTGTGTGGTATCGATATTGTATAATTATTCTGAATATGGAGCTGGTCTTTTCACAGGCGTGTGTTCATTGAGAACTATACCATCAATTTTTCCGTTTCCTGCCTCAATGATACTCTGAACTTCTTTTAAATGATCTTTGGTTGTCCCTGATTGTTTAGTGATAAGAAGAAAAAAGCCCGCGACGGATGTCAGGGAGACAATGTTCACATTATTCCGATTTGGCCTGAGAATTGGAGAAGTATCAAAGATAATCAAATCAAAATGAGCTTGTATCTCCTGAAGTAAGTTGGGAATATGGGAATATTTTAAATTTGCTGATAGCGTTTCGCAGGATTCCCCTGCAGTCATGATACTCAGATTGTCAACCCTTGTTTCTTTTATAACAGCCTGCCAGGGGATATTGTTTCTTATAAGATCAGTTAAACCATAGGCTTGAGGTAAACAGAAAAAATCGTGCAATCCTGGACGTCGCATGTTGCAATCAACAAGAAGAACACTTTTCTGGCATGAACATGCAGTGTTATAACCCAAAGATGCCGCCAGAAGGGTGGTTCCTGTGTTGTCGTCAGGGCTGGCTACCAGTAGTGAGTTCCCATCTGATTTTTCAAGGCTTGAAAAAATTTTTTCTCGAATCTGGGTCAGTTCTGCGTAGTGGTACGCTTTTTCAACAATTGGTTTAATAACAGCATGAGGCTGTATTACCGGTGGGTGAGAGATGTCTGTTGAGAGAGAGCGTATTGTCCTGGTAAATGGCTTTTCTTCTGCATCAGGAGAATCTTTACCGGGGAGAATGACGAAATTTACATTGTTTTGATGTTTGAGAGTCGTCCCATCTGAAGTCTGAGCTGATGTTAATGTGTCGGGATTGATGGACAAATCCTGCATGTCGATGCCGTCCAGAGGATTAAGGTCAAACAGTTCAGCTTTGTTACTCTTTTTTTTGTCCGTGGCAGACGCAGGATTGAGCTTATTAGGGGAAACGCAGATTTCATTGAGATCCAGTCCATCAAAAGGATCCACTTTATCTGCTGTGTGAATGGTGCTGAAAAGATCAACGCCTTTTTTTTCATCTTTTAGCATATAACCTGATAGCTGGCAGCCATCCTGTGGTAAAAGTTATAATATGAAGGTATTATTTTTTCTAAGCTGTCCATATGATAGCATAAAAAGTTCGCCTTAGCTAGAAAAGTAGTGGTGCATATAGCTGCTTGAAATAATGCCGCCTGCCAACATCGAAGAGGACTGTGTATAATCAGATGATTCGACAGAAAACTATCTAGATAAATTTTTTATCATAGATAACATTAAAAATTTCAAGCAGCTCTTTGCCAAGAGTAGAGTATTCGTCGGCACCACAACTTCTTGGGGCAGATTCAAAAATTGTTTTTCTTTCCACATGAGCCATATCAATTTCAGGACAGGTGTGGATGAGAGTATTAAAAATACTGATTCCTTTCTGAGAGAAGTATTTTTTTATCTGGTTCAGATTTTGACGGGATTTCCCCCAGTCCGGATCATATTTAGTGACAAGAACAGCTAAGAGTTTAAGGTTGGGGTTGTGTTGTCTGATACTGCCAATGAGCTCAAGATAAGCTGCCAGACCATCCAGTGAGAACTGATCAGTTGGCGGGATGGGGATGATGACATAGTCCGAAGCCATCAAAGCATTATTCATCATTACGCCAAGGTTTGGCGGAGTGTCGAAAAAGACGAAATCGTATTTGTTTATATCCGGATCCTGATTGATAAGCCTTCTGATACCAATGACTGCTTCAGCTTCCTGGGCAATTTTTCTTTCCCATAACATGCAGCGCGTGGTATTGGGTACGATCTTGATTCTTGGATGATGGGTATTGCACGCTATTTCTGATAACAATGCCTCGCCTTCAGGAGCTTCCAGAGCATCTATAAGGGAACGGGTATTTTGATCATCATAATCTTCCAGAAGGATAGAAGAGCAGTTTGCCTGTGGATCGGTATCAATAATCAGAATTTTTTTTCCAAGGATAGCCAGATAACTTGCCAGATTGATAACAGAGGTTGTCTTCCCCACCCCTCCCTTACGGTTGCCAAGGGTAATGAATATAGGTGGATCTTGATCTATCATGTGTTAAGACCTGTAACTTTGAATTTGCGGGTGATCTGTTCAGCATGAAATCCTGAACAGAAAACTATAGAACGTATTAAGTAAAAGATTATCTTACAAGATGTAAAATAGCAAGTTGGAATAATGTGGTTTTACTTTCTTTATCAGTGCTGTCTCATAGTTAATCAATAAAAAGAGGCTCGGAGAGCTCTTTGTGTTATAATGATTTCGACCAAAAAGCCATCTAATACAAGGAGATCCGAGCCATGGCGCATTATAACACAATCCTTAGTCAAATTACTTCTCTTAT
>DQTH01000129.1 GCA_015662865.1 Desulfocapsa sulfexigens | reverse complement strand
GTATGGTTGCCGGAATGCAGGTAAATTCTCAATGGATTTTATTACTGATAACGCTCATGGGTGCACGCTTGTGTGGTGGTGTTTTTCTGATTCCGCTCACCTCTTTTATCCAGGTACGACCAGAGAACAGCCAGAAAGGAAAGGTCATCGCTGCCGCAAATTTCTGTGCCTTCAGCTCAATGCTGGCTGCTGGAAAACTCTTCACTCTTTTTGATGGAAGATTTCTTCCGTCCCGCAATATGATCTACCTGGGCACCACAGGCATAGCCGGCGCTTTTCTTTTTTATAGCGGGTCAATACTTGCCAGTCGATTTGATAATGCACGTAATCTGGACAAGAAACATGTTTAAAACAATCTTACATCTTCTGCTGACTTTTCTGATCAGCCTTCGATATAAAATCACAGTGAAAGGCCTGGATAAAATCCTTGCAAAGGGTCGAAAATCAATAGTTTTCATGCCCAACCATCCCGCTTTGATAGACCCTGTGATTTTAATATCACTTCTGCATAAAAATTTTGAGCCAAGGCCACTTGCAGATGAAGGCCAGGTGGACAAAAGCTGGGTTCGACCCCTTATGAAAACCCTCCGTGCCATTGTCATCCCTGATCTCAGTAAAAACGGAAAAGACGGCAGAGATGCAGTTCTTGAAGGCGTACAGGGAATTATCGACGGATTGCAGCAGGGTGACAATATCCTTTTATATCCTGCGGGCAGGCTCTACCACAGCCGGCATGAATCAATCGGCGCCAACAGTTCTGTGAGCCTGGTACTGAAACGTGTTCCAAAAGCACGCGTTGTTCTTCTTCGCACCACCGGCCTTTGGGGGTCCAGTTTCAGCAGGGCCAATGGCATGCCATCTCTTACAAAACATATTGCACTGTACGTCAAGACACTTTTGTCGGCAGGGTTCTTTTTTCTGCCCAAAAGAGAGGTGCTGATAGAGTTTGCTGAGCCAGAAGACTTTCCCTTTGGTGATGAAAAGTTGCATATAAACAGATATATGGAAGATTATTATAATAAAATTCCTCAATACAATACAGCAGTACCCTATTACTGGTGGCAGGGAAGGAGGGCCAAACAGGTAGCAGAGCCTGAGCAACAGAATATCAATGATGATACCAGTCATATTCCAGCAGCAACCAAAGAACTGGTCCAGGCAAAGTTGCAAGAGCTCAGCGGTATTGAAACAATCAACCATAAGGACAGGCTTGCCCAGGATCTGGGCATGGATTCACTGGTTCTGGTTGAGTACGTGGTCTGGCTGGAGCAGGAATTTGGTGTTGTTCTCATGAACCTTGATGGGGTGCAGACAGTTGCACATTGCATACTGGCAGCAGCTGGCGAATTCAGCGCTCCTGAAAATGGTAATGAATTAGATGTTGCTGAGGCCTGGTTTAAAGGAAAGAGTAAAAAGGCTCTTGTTCTTCCTGAGGGTGAAAGTGTGGCCGAGGTTTTCCTGAAACAGGTAGAAAAAAATCCCGACAAAGTAATCATTACTGATCAGATCAGCGGCCCTAAAACATATCGGCAGCTGCTGACAGGAATATTTGCGTTAAATGGAGGCATGGAAAAATTGCCCGAACCCCAGGTCGGGATCATGCTTCCTGCCACGGTCAGCGCTGTGGTCTCCTACCTCAGCGTTATGTTTGCGGGAAAAGTACCGGTGATGGTGAATTGGACAGTGGGAGCCGGAAATATGGACTACTGTCTAAAAAATGCGGGGGTAAAACATGTGATCACAGCCAGAGCGCTCTATGAGAAAGTGAAGGGGCAGGGTGCTGATCTGGATGCACTCGGTGTTCGTTTTATCTTTCTCGAAGAACTTGCCGCTTCACTTTCAAAAGCTGCTAAATTAAAAGCTCTGTTTCAAGCACATTTTTCAGTCAGGAAATTGAAAAAAGCTGATGTTTAGGAAAATGGTGCTATTCTTTTCACATCAGGCTCTGAAGCGCATCCCAAGGCAGTGCCTCTCAGCCATGGAAATTTTCTTGCAAATATAGCGGATTTTACATCGGTGCTTACTCTCCAGGAAGATGACAGGCTTCTTGGCATGCTGCCTCCTTTTCATTCGTTAGGGCTTGCCGGAACCTTGATTATGCCACTGGTCATGGGACTGCCTACAGTCTATTCGGCAAATCCCACTGAAGGTACTCTGCTTGCCAATATAACGGCAGCATATGAAGTGAGTCTATTGATCGGCACTCCCACATTCCTGAATGGTATTGCCAATGGAACAGGCGGCAGAAATCTTGATCATGTTCGCATTGCATTCAGCGGAGCAGAAAAATGTCCGCCCTATGTGTATGAAGCTCTGGAAAAAAGTTTTCCCAATGTCACCGTGTGTGAAGGATATGGAATCACGGAATGTTCTCCTGTGGTAAGTATCAATGATCCTAGGGAACCGGTGCGCGGCACCATTGGCAGGATTCTGCCGTCCATGGAATATGTGCTTGTCCATCCGGAAACAGGAAATCCTGTAAAGAATGGAGAGACTGGTCGCCTGTTGCTGCGCGGTCCCAATATCTTTGAGGGCTATTTGAATTATAACGGGAAGTCTCCTTTTGTTGAGCACAATGAAAAGCAGTGGTACGACAGTGGCGATCTTGTCCAGGATAATGGTGGCATCCTGACTTTTTCCGGCAGAATGAAACGATTCATCAAGCTCGGCGGCGAAATGATATCGCTGCCCGCCATAGAAGAGGTGCTGATTGACCGCTATAAAAAAAACGATGAACCTGTGCTGGCGGTCATGGCAACGCCTGGAGATGATCACCCGGAGATTGTTCTTCTGGCAACAGAGGAAATAGCCAGGGAAGAAATAAATGCGGCCCTGCGCGAACATGGATTCTCTCCACTGCATAATATCAGGCGGATTATTAAGATTGCTGAAATACCAGTGCTTGGAACAGGAAAAACAGACTATCGGGCATTGGATCAGGCTTTGTAGTCGTAAGTGTTCGGTACTGGCCCGGCAGTATTATCTACCAGGAGATGAAAGGAATTATTTGTTTTCAGTGATTCAACAGGTATGAAATATTATACCCTTTGTTCTCTTCACGAATGATGACAGCCCCGGTTTCTGCAGTAATTAAAAGAGGAATACTGGTTTTGTCACAATATGATCGCAGTTCAGGGGAAGGGAACAGCATTGGGCGGAAACGACCTGCTGAAACTATGATCTGTTGTGGATTGATAGAATTCAAAAATGCGCTGGAGTTAGACGTTTTTGAGCCATGGTGAGGGGAAAGCAAAATTGATGATTGCAGCGAACTATTATGTTCTACTAACGCTTTTTCGACCCTGCTGCTTATGTCCCCGGGAAACAGACAGGATAGAGCCTGATCGGAGAAACGAAGGATCAGGCTTTTTTCATTTGAAGAATGTATTGTTTTTTCCGTGGAACTCTCATCTCCGCTGAAAAATGGATTTTTGATATTCTGCAGTACCGCGTCTCCCTCTTTGACAAGCAATTCATTGTCTTTTGGTGTTTTTATCTTGATGTTGAGTTCACCTGCAAGATCCAGCAAGTCTTCATATTCCTGGGTGTGACCGCTTTCTCCATTTATCCATAAAATATCCGGCTTAAACAGCCGCATTAGAAAGGGGATGCCATTTGAGTGGTCGGCATCAGGATGGGTGATAACAATTGTATCAAGATGGGTTATGCCCCTGTACCAGAGATACGGTGCAATAATGCTTTCTCCGGCATTAAACTTTGCTGAAGATGAAGCACCGCCATCGATCAGTGCGGTTCTGCCACCCGGGAATCTAATCAGAGTGGAACTGCCCTGACCAACATCTATGAATACCAGCTCCGATCCTGCTGAATGTTGTTTAAATAAGAATTGTGGAAGGAAAAAGAAAAGGCTGCAGATTAGAATAAAAAGTGGCGCTGTCAGTTTTCGTGATATCTTTGAAAAAGTGAGGACAAGGGTCAGATAATAGAGAAGGATCAGAACCAGGGGAGGAGTGGCAAACCAGAGTGTAGAATACGTGAGTCCTGCAAGATAATCGGTAATAGACATTGCTGCCGTAATACCCATTCCTCCAATGTGCAGGAGCCATTCGCCATAATTGGGATCGATCAACAGACATGGAATGGACAGCAAACCAATGGGCAGGCTCCATAAACAGAGTAGAGGTTCCACAATAAGATTGGTAATGGGCCCGACAATGGAAAGACGATTGAAACTGTGGATGAGAAGTGGAGCAGTACCTAGGGTGGCTGCCATTGAAACCATTAACGCAACTGTGAGCCAGCGGCAGGTCTTTGAAAAAATTCTTCCCAATATTTGTTTATCCAGAGTGGTTTCCTGCTGCAACCAGGATGTCAGGTATGGGAGAATTATGATAAGCCCTGCCACTGCAGCGAAAGAGAGCTGAAAGGAAACAGTAAAAAGATTCAACGGATTAATTAAGAGAATAAGTAAAGCGGCAAAAGACAGGGTGGTAAAAGGCGAGCGTTGCCGGTGGACACAAAAGGCCAGAACAAAGATCAGAACCATGATCAGTGACCGAAGAACCGGGGTCTGTGTTCCCGCAAGAAGAGCATAAGCGCAAAGCGGTGGAATTGTGGAAAGTAATGCAAGTTTTTTGCAGGAAAAATGGAGCATGAGATACTCCGATCGTCTTGCCAGCCAGTAGAAAAGTAGAAAGAGGGCTGAAGCAACCAGTGAGAGATGAATTCCGGAAATGGCCAAAATGTGCATCACGCCTGAAGACTTAAAGGCCTCGAGCATTTTTTTGTT
>DQTH01000188.1 GCA_015662865.1 Desulfocapsa sulfexigens | reverse complement strand
TGAAGTAACCGGCGCTGCATCAAAAATCATGGCGGTTATAGATATCCTCAGGCCAATCGGGATCAAGGAAATTATCCGCACCGGTACCATCGCCATGGCACGTGCTCCAAAATGATAAGCTGTTTTCCGTTGTTATTGCTGCATCGGCAATAATCTTTTTAGTAAAAGCAGATTTCGACGCAGGTCGTTATCTGCTTTTGCCGTATCAGTCCACTTTATTTTTTTAATATAACAAGAAAACAATATGACTCGTCCAAGGATTCCACTTGCCCAGGAAGGATACCCATTCATTGCTTTTGCTGCTTTTTTAACTCTTATAACAGCCATCCTTGGATATGAACTTCTGGCTTGGCCATCCCTTCTGCTGACGACCTTTGTCGTTGCTTTCTTTCGTGATCCTGAACGAATGACAGCTGCCTCTTCTGAAGAACTCATATCGCCTGCTGATGGTAAAATCATAATCATCGAGGAACTGTTCGATGACACATATCTCCAGGAAAAGGTTGTCAAAGTATCCATATTTATGAATGTTTTCAATGTTCATGTAAATCGGATCCCATTTGATGGAATTGTTCAGGACATTCAATACAAACCCGGCAAATTTTATTCGGCTGACAGTGAAAAAGGAGCTCTTTTGAATGAACGCTGCGGGGTTACAATGGAAACAGAAACCGGAACGCGCCTTGTTTTTGTTCAGGTCGCAGGCTTGATTGCCAGACGGATTGTGAACTGGCTGGAACCGGCTGATTCTGTTCAGCGAGGCACACGGTTCGGGCTCATTCGCTTTGGTTCAAGGGTTGACCTATACCTCCCCCTGACAAGTAAAATTAATGTAAAAATTGGCCAGAAAGTGCGTGCCGGTGAAACAGCCATAGCCACTTTATCCTGACTGTTACTGCTTTTTTACTTTCTCACCAGAATGCTTTATAGTAAAGGGTGCCTAGAAAAATTAGCATTTTCGTTCCAAATCGAGGCGTGATAAAAAATTTGCCGCAGGCATATCCCTAATATTGCGATGATAAAATTTTTCCTCGCCACGAAGAGTTGGAACAGAAAGGCAATTTTTCAAGGTAGCCTAAAATGTATCGAAACAATATCATCCTTCTTACTGGAACGCAAAATACATGACCGATCAAACCCAAAACAATGATAATCGTTTTTACCCTCTTCCATGCATGATTACTCTTGCAAGCCTGTTTTGTGGTTTCTACTCCATTATTTCTGCCATTAATTCTGACTTTAAGACGGCCGCCTCTGCCATTCTTGTGGCAACTATTTTTGATACTCTTGATGGCCGTGTTGCCCGCTTAACGAACAGTACCAGCCAGTTCGGCGCTGAACTGGATTCTTTATGTGACATGGTTTCTTTTGGAGTATCTCCTGCAGTACTTGCATATCTCTGGGCGCTACACCCATACGGTCGTTACGGATGGCTGGCAGCGTTTCTCTATGTTGCCATGACATCGTTACGCCTGGCACGCTTCAACTCCCAGGATAGTACATCTGAATCAAAAAACTTTGTCGGCTTGCCTTGTCCAGCCGCAGCAGCTATGATATCTGCAGCTGTTTTATTCAGTCATTTTCTCGGGATAACCGGAGAAGTGAAACACATCTCTCTGTTATTGCTGGTCTATCTTCTGTCTTACCTCATGGTGTCCACACATACCTACTACAGCTTCAAAGAGATACCGCCCATTAAAATAAAACGCTTTCAGTTTCTGATTGGATTCCTGCTACTTTTCATTCTTGTTGCCGCAGAACCACAGATTATGCTTTTTATTCTTTTTCTGGTATATCTCGGCTCAGGTCCAATTTATGCTCTTACAAAAAAAATACGCTTAGGTAAAAAGAATACAATTACTGTTAAAAAAATCGATCACTGAAATCGTGTATCCGCGTGTTTGATGAGAGCTTCCTGTCATGAGAGGCGTCTGCGTTTGTTCCCATTCTTCATATAATCAGTTCCAGTATAGCTGGATCATTCGTATCTGCTACAATAGAACCTACCCGCTCTTTGCTCAGGCATTAAATAATCGTCTTCAAGGGATGACCTTCGCATAATTATTATTGTTTATTGCTCAGGAATAAAAAATTTGTTACTCTTTTCTGCTTCAGACAATAACTAACTATTGATGGATTCGTAAAAACTCTCCATCTTCTTCGTTGCTCCAAAAATCGAATCATTTCAACGTACCCTAGTACGCTGAAATGATTCGATTTTTGTGCGCCTCGGATATGAACCTTTTTACAAATCCATCTTAGATTGCAACTTTTCACGAGTTTACCAACTATTTAATCAGTATTTTTTTAACTCTAAATAATAAAGGATTCATCATGAGTGAGAATCAACAAAAATATAATGTTGCCATAGCAGGTGCCACGGGAGCTGTCGGTGGCGCAATGCTAGACGTTTTAAAAAGACGTGATTTTCCAATTAACGAATTACGACTTCTGGCGTCCGAAAGATCTGTTGGAAAAAAACTCAGCTTTAACGGTAAAGAAATTGAAGTTCAACTACTAACAAAAGATGCATTCGAAGGCATTGATATTGCACTTTTTTCAGCTGGAGCAACCAGATCACTTGACTTTGCCCCTGCTGCTGCGGCTGCCGGTGCTATTGTTATCGATAATTCCAGTGCCTATCGCATGGATCCGGAAATACCTTTAGTGGTTCCTGAGGTTAACCCTCATGCCATAGCTCAGCACAGCAAACGTGGAATTATTGCCAACCCTAACTGCTCAACAATTCAAATGCTTGTCGCTCTAAAACCGATTCTGGACAAAGTTGGGATCAAACGTCTTGTTATCTCAACCTACCAGGCAGTTTCCGGAACCGGAGCCAAAGCGATAGAAGAATTAGACACTCAAGTAAAAGCATACGTGGCAGGCAATGAAATGAAAGCATCTGTCTATCCTCATCAGATCGCGTTCAACTGTCTCCCTCAAATTGATTCATTCCTTGACAATGGCTACACAAAAGAGGAGATGAAGATGGTCAATGAGACAAGAAAAATATTTGAGGATGATTCAATAGGAATCACGGCTACAACTGTCAGAGTTCCAGTCTTTTATGGTCATTCCGAATCAGTCAACATTGAAACAAAAAGTAAAATTACTTCTGGCGAAGTAAAAGAACTGCTTGCGTCAGCTCCTGGAGTCCAGCTGGTGGATGATCCTGAAAATGGCAAATATCCGCTGGCCACCGATTGTGCCGGGAAATTCGAGACACTTGTGGGACGTATCCGAGAAGATGAATCCATTGCAAATGGTATTAACCTTTGGGTGGTGTCCGACAATATTCTTAAAGGTGCAGCATTGAATGCTGTTCAGATTGCTGAAACATACATTAAAGATTACAAATAATTGCGGATAATAAGTGGAATGGCCCGGGGTAGAAAGCTCTTTACTCCGGGTCAATCAAACAAGATCCGTCCCACGACAGATAGGGCAAGAGAAGCACTATTCAGTATTATCGGCAAAAGGGTTGCATCGGCACGAGTTCTGGATCTTTACGCAGGCACCGGCGCTCTGGGACTGGAAGCGTTAAGCAGAGGTGCAAGCCAGGTTGTTTTTGTGGACAATCACCACAAATCACTTGAAATCATAAAAAAAAACTATGCCTTGTGTGTACAAAGCCTGCCTGCTGACCAAAAAAACAGTGGTCTAATACTGAAACATGATCTACGAAAAGGTGTGAACCTTAAATTTGCAAACATTGCAAAACAGGGAACATTTGACCTTATTTTTCTTGATCCTCCATACGAGCAGGGACTTGCAAAAAAATGTCTGGAAGACATAGACAAAAGTAAATTGCTTAATTCCACTAGTCTGGTTATAGCTGAGGAATTAAGCTTTGAACATTTACCAGACTCTTTCACCAGGCTGGTTCTTTCTGACCAGCGACGCTATGGCGATACGGGCTTTTGGTTTTACACTGTTAAAGACACCTGCAAAACCTGAAATCATAAAACTTTTTGATCAACAAATATCCTGGACACCACGATGTCATCTTCTCAGCATTGCCGCAAAAGTCTCGCTATTTATCCTGGTACTTTTGACCCAATTACCATGGGACATCTGGATATAATAGATCGGGCCCTGAACCTTTTTGACAAAGTTATCATCGCCATTGCCATTAACCCAGGCAAAACACCTCTCTTTTCCCTGGAAGATCGGGTGGAGATGGCCAGACAATGTTTTCCCCACGACTATTCACGTATTGAAGTCGACACCGTTTCAGGTTTATTGGTCAAATATGCAGCTGATAAGGGCGCAAATGCCATAATCCGAGGGCTTCGTGCTGTTTCTGACTTCGATTATGAATTCCAGCTGGCACTCATGAACAGAAAACTTGAGCGTGAGGTTGATACCATTTTCCTCATGCCCGGTTTTCGATGGATTTACATAAGTTCCTCAATTATTAAAGATGCTGCCCGACATGGCGGAGATGTCTGTGAGCTCGTCCCTGAACATGTGAATCAGAAACTTTTAGCTGCATTCTCAAAATAGCAGAAATTTTTCAAAATCTTAATGGCACCTCAGAAAAACGAAAACACTTCACTTAATAAACGCAAATTTCTCCTTTTCTGTGCCGGTTTTGCTATTATTTATCCTATCATTCGTTTTCTTGGATTCTCAATTCCTCGTAAGCCAAGAATAATTGAGCTTGGAAGTTCCCTGCAGGGCAACGGATTTCATATAGGCCCGGATTTTATCCTTTTTGATAACGGAAAGAAAGTCTGGGCTCTATCAAGGCGTTGCACCCATCTTGGATGTACAATTAATTACCATGAAAAAGATGAACTGCTCGAATGCCCCTGTCATCAAAGTCGTTTTTCGACAGAAGGAGTGGTCCTTCATGGCCCTGCAAAAAAGGATTTACCCCTTTATAAAGTTGAAAAGTTAAAAAACGATGGTGGTTATATCGTTACAATTTGACCAATTTAAAACGTGTGGAACTGAAGCAATCAAAATTCCAGAAAATCAAGTGGGGTGAATACTCTCTCCTTGCACTCTATATCTCTGTTCTATCCGGGGTAATTGTTGCACTGCAGTACGATCCTGCGACACCACTCTACTCGGTTTCTACTATTGATATGCTGGTACCGTTTGGTGCATATTTCCGTTCACTCCACTTTTACTCCAGCCAATTGTTTTTCCTCTTCTGCATTTGTCACGTCATTGGCATATTCTCAAAAAGTCAAAACTATTCGAGAATGCAGTGGATATTATTGACAGCAACCCTGCCAGTGACCCTCCTTATCCTTTTTACAGGTTATATTTTGAGGGGTGACAGTACCGGTTTTTCTGCTGGAATGATTGCAGAGTCGATCCTTCTGGATGTGCCATATATTGGACGCGCAATAAATAATCTGTTTTTCTCGATATCAGATAATGGTATGAAGCGGATATATGTCAACCATATCATTGGATTTGGCTTACTCTGGGGCTGGCTGGCGTGGTCCCATGTGAAAAAATACAAGGTCTCTCTGAGCCATCATGTATTTGTCAGTACTGGCATTTTGATTTTTTCACTTTTTATTGCAGCTCCATTTGAACCTGATCACCTTGGGGTCATCCATATATCTGGGCCCTGGTTCTTTATTGGTCTTCAGGAGCTGCTGCGATACCTGCCACCTATGATTGCAGGTATCATATTCCCTTTCACAATGTTGATAGCTCTTGCGTTTCTACAAAAGAGAAACCATGGTTTTCGTTATATTCTTCTATTCATTTCAATCTGGCTTCTTTTTTATGCGTTGCTGACTGGAATCGGACTCAATCGATAATAAAAAAGGCCTCCTCCGGATGTGGAGAAGGCCTTTATAAAAACTCTATTATCAAAACTGCTGATTCTAAAACCTGCTACTCTGGCAGTGTTACATTTCTCCTATTTGTACTGACTTTTATCTCATTTTACACAATAAAGTGTTCTAGGAACGATTAATATCATTCTGCTGCAGAAGAAGCACTTTACTGATACATGTTAAGAGAAGCTGATGCATTTGTTCGGTAGAAGCATCAGGAGAAGTACTCATATTAAAACCAGAGTAAACTTCATCCATCAGTGCCAAACTTGATGCATCAGAACCATCCATATTTCTTTCTACATGTTGACAAGTTGTTGATAATAATTGCAGGAATATCTTTCCAACAGGGTTCGATGGATTTAGATTCCGGGATTTATTAATTTCTGAAAATAAACTTTGAAGATTATTTTCTGAAATATCTTCCTGTAAAGAGGCGATTGCATCACCCAGAGGTTCAAGGGCGGTGGTATCGGATGGAATAGGTGCCTCATCACTAACAAAATCGGTTGATGTTGAATCGGCAAATTCTTCTCCAGGAAGCGGATCAACTTCAACATCATCATCGACAGCTTCAAAAACGACTTCTTCAATTTCCACTTCTTCAACTGCATCAGAAGGAATTTCAGATAACTCATCTTCACCAGGAACCATAAATTCTATAATATCTTCAGGTTCGGCTTCTTCATGTCCAATAATACCGGCAACAGCAGCTCCTGCTACTGTTCCAGCTCCCACTTCTCCGGGAACAGTGAACTCAATCTCTTCAGTGTCAATTAATTCTTCTGTATCAGAGGAGACAGTGTCAACGGCCTCATCCAACATATCAAATTCAGATTCGGGAACATCATCATCAAAGAATGCGAGTTCTTCTTCAATGCTTTCTTCTATCGTTTCTTCTTCAACACCAAAATCTTCATTATCCTCAAGGATTGGAATATCTATTTCTTCATCCTGCAATGACATTTCTTTTTCAATGTCATCATCAACAGAAGCTAACTCATTATCCTCACTCAATGCAGGCGCAGGTTCATCATCAAAGAAAGACTGTTCTTCTTCACCAAACGCAACATCCTGTTCATCTGGAGAAAGTGACTCTGCCATATCACCAAGGGCAGGAGCAGGAACCTCTTCATCAAGAAAGGAGAGATCGTCTAATTCTATATCTTCACCGGCTTCGTCATCATCTACCTGATCCATGGTGGAATCAACTGCAGGAATCTGAGGTTCTTCATCAAAAAAGGAAAGCTTTTCTTCAATTGCATCTTCAAGAGTATCCTCATCCATTGAGGGAGCTTCAGACCCACTAAATGCCGGAGCAGGTTCTTCATCGAAGAAAGACAGTTCATCATCCGGTTCGGATTCCCCGGCAACCGGGGTTTCAATTTCATTCGTATCTTCACTTAGAGCAGCTACAAAATCAGACACGTCTGATTCACTTTCCAGGATTGCATTTTCCTGGTCTGTTACCCCAGCTTCAACTGGAGTCTGAACTTCTTCATCAAAAAAGGAAAGCTTTTCTTCAATTGCATCTTCGAGAGTATCCTCATCCATTGAGGGGGCTTCAGATCCACTCAATGCCGGAGCAGGTTCTTCATCGAAGAAAGACAGTTCTTCATCCGGTTCGAATTCCTCGGCAACTAGGGTTTCAATTTCATCCGTATCTTCACTTAAAGCAGCTACAAAATCAGACTCTTCTGATTCACTTTCCAGGATTGCATCTTCCTGATCTGTTACCGCAACTTCAACTGGAGTCTGAACTTCTTCATCAAAAAAGGAATCTAATCTGTTTTCAAGATCTTCTGATGCTGACTCTTCCAGATCTTCTGCAAGAATATCTTCATCAAAACCGCTATCATCAGAGCTTCCAGCGAGAGCAGGTGCAAGATCACCATCTTCAAAAGGAAGAGTCTCTTCATCAGAATCATCGTCCGCTTCACATTCAACGTCAACGCCCTGAAGAATTGCATCACTCTCTAAAGGACTTTCCTCCTGATCATCCTCTTCATCTGGCTGGGCAAGATCGCTCGCCAATTTTTCTACACTGAAGCTGCTTTCTTCTTCAACTTCTGAAAGAGCAGGAGCAACAGTATCTCCGTAATACGGTAAGGCCTCCTCATCAGAATCATCATCTGCTTCGCTTTCAACATCTACACCTTCCAATGCAGAATTTGCATCAGCAAAGGAAGGAGCCTCTTCTTCATCTTCACCAAAGACTGCATCAAGACGTGATTCCACATCAGATGCAACTTCTTCTTCATCTGCACCTATTTCTTCGTCAACTTCAGAAAAAGCAGCTGATGCAACGGCACCTGCAACAACAGCAGTTGCTGGTTTACTGAAATCAACAGCAGGTTTGGACTCTTTTACTACTTCAGCAGGTTCTGGTTTTGATGTGGCAATATCTGTCTTAAAAAGGTTAAACTTTTCTACTTCAGAGAGAAGTAGTTGTTTTTGTTCATCTGCGGGCAGGTCGGATTCCGTAATAGTCTCCAGAGTGCCATAAAAAGAATGCATGAGTGTGAACGCTTTACTGTTCGATTGGCTCCGCATCTTATTGATATACGAACTGAGCGCTCCAATTCCCTGCAAAAGGATTAATTTGGCCTTGCTCTGACTGAAAACATCTTGAAGCCGATTAACCTCGTCATCAAGCTTCTGAAGTTCTTCATCATTTATTTCCCAATCCAAGCCAAGTACATGGGCCTTGAGAGTTTTTAGATAATCTGTTTGGTCTGATTGAGTTATCTCTACTGCAGGGGATTTGGCCAATGAAGTGGAACTGGGACTGGACATTCCAATTTGTTGTTTTAACTGATCAAACGACTTCACATCTTTAAAGAGTAGCTGCTTTTTCTCCTCTTCATTCATTGAATCTTCTGAGGCAACAATTTTTTCAAGATTATGATAAAAGGTTATGAGCAAGTTGATCGCATTGGGGTGGGCGTTCGCTTTTTCCTTAAAGATATACCTGCCGATCTTATTTAATCCCTGGACATAGACCAGTTTAATCTTGTCGCCAGCCCAGATATCTGCAAGGTCAACGAGTTCATCATCAAGCTGCTTAAGGATGTCATCATTGATCTCCCAGTCAATGGAAAGAATGATCGTTTTTAATCGGGCAATAGGAGACTCTGCATCGCCTGTGAATTCAAACAGATCAATAGAATCCGTAGAATAGGAACCATCGTCCGTGCCAACGGTCAGATCATCATAAAATTGATTTCCACTCTGTTGTTCCACCGTTCTTCCCTAGAGTAATTTTTTCTGTATAGAAACAACCGTTGATGAAATAATCTTTTTCAAGGTTGCTGCAACGTTATATCCTGTAATAGCACTGGCTTCAAAATCAGGTACTTTCAGGCGACTATTAAGATCTTTTCGTAAAACTGCTGTTGGTAAAATAGGAACGCCGTGTTCTTTCAAATCGATTTTGTTGTATTGAATAACCAATGGAAGCTTAAAAATTGATTCTTTATATGACTGCAGGTTTTGATGCAGCTGGTTGAGGGAGCGAATGTTTTTTTCCCTCTGTTTTTCCATTGCATCTGCAACAAATACAACACCATCAACACCTTTTAAAACAAGTTTACGGGTAGCATTATATTTTACCTGGCCAGGTACAGTATAGAGTTGAATTTTAATGTCATAGCCTTTGATTTTTCCCATATCAAAAGGAAGGAAGTCGAAAAACAGAGTTCTGTCGCCATGTGTTTTGAGGCTCACCATTTCCGATTGAATCTGGTTACGAAATTTCCGATTAATATACTCCAGATTTGTCGTCTTACCACAACGACCAGGCCCGTAATATACAATCTTAACTTGAACTACTTTTTCTTTTAAGTTGATAAAACTCAACGCATTCCCCCCATACTAAACGTATTGGTTTTCATAGAAACCTGACATTGAATAAGTAATCAAGTTTTGTTGCCTTCCCAGACTGTGCGTATCTGTTCGATGGCTTCCACTACGTTCAATCTCAAGAATCCCAGGGAAATATCCTTTCCGAACATGGAAATAAGAAGCAGTTCATCATCTATCTTACTGAAATGTATATTTGACTCCTGTCCTTTATGAAAGAGCAGAGAAAATTCAGCTTCTCCAACAAGCTTGGCCATAGCATCGACTGTTGCAAAATTCCCTGCAGCCAATGCAGCAAAAGAATAAACATCATATTTGCTTTCTCCATTATCCTTGGCAGTAATTATATTCCCTGCCATATCAATAATGATGACACAGTCGACACCAAGTTTAATGAGCTTGCTGGATAAAATCGTATCGATCTGCTCGAGCTGCTCCTGACTGACTATTCCATAATTCATGCCAAGTTCCTCTTTCCTTTATTGCGAGCCATTGCAAACAGCTCTTCATGACTGTGTGGCCAAAGCACCTCG
Organism: Desulfocapsa sulfexigens; assembly: GCA_015662865.1. Lineage (GTDB taxonomy): Bacteria > Desulfobacterota > Desulfobulbia > Desulfobulbales > Desulfocapsaceae > Desulfocapsa > Desulfocapsa sulfexigens_B. The sequence goes on along the minus strand of DQTH01000188.1, from coordinate 4,802 downwards.
TGGTAAAGACAAAAACCTCCATCAGCGAGAGCTCTAATCCTATTGACAGGCCATAAAATGACCGACCATGTCTCTATTCTTAAATACCCTGATTAATTAAACAAGATTACTATTTTCATTAAACGAAACAGATAGTAAACAAATAGTATTGTAAATAAGTATACGACATCTGCAATTTGATATGAAGATGTTTTTTTCTTTTTTCTAAAAAAATCATACTGATATGGCAAACATGGGAGGGGCCACCGGCCAAGACACAGATAATGCATTGATTTTATATGATTTATTTTCAAAAATTCCGTATTACAGCTATATCCACAAACTTGTATGACGAAATTCATCAACATCCACCAACCCAAGATCCGTCATTTTCAAATGTGGAATAACAGGAAGCGCTAAAAAACTCATAAGAATGAAAGGATCCTGGATTTGTACACCAAGTGCCGCAGCAGCTTCCAGTAAACTGAAAAAATCATCCGAGACAGTTTTTGCATCTTTAGTAGACATTAAACCTGCCACATCCAATACAAGACTTGCTTTCACCACGCCATCAGAAACAACCGCAAACCCTCCCTTTTGTTCAATGATGGTCCTGACAACCAAATCCATATCATCATCGTTCATCCCGACAACAGTTATATTATGGGAATCATGGCCCACAGTGGAAGCAAGAGCACCTCGCTTCAGCCCCATCCCCTGAACAAAACCCAAGCCAATATTTCCTGTTGCATGGTGCCGCTCTATAACTGCCAATTTAGCCAGATCGCGTTCTTCATCTGCAATTGCAAAACCGCCTGCAATTCGTGCAGGAAGCTCGACAGATTCTGTGACAAGTTGATCTTTTTTCACCCGGATAATTCGAACTGTTTTTCCTTCAGCTGGAATCTGGAAGGAAAGATTCTTTAAATCCACATGCACTGAATCAAAAACTTCCGGATATTTTTTTCTTAACACATTCCCACTGACTGTTTCTAGGCATGGACCTGTTTGGATCTGCTCTCCACCTGAGAACACATTTTCAGGTTGGATATTCTGCAAATCATCAAACAAAACGAGATCTGCTCTGTAACCTGGTGCTATGGCACCTCGACCTGTCAACCCGAAATAATTAGCAACATTAACAGTTACCATTTGAATTGCAGTTACAGGATCAAGCCCCAGCTTGACAGCTTTACGAAGTATCCTGTCAAGATGTCCTTCTTTCAATAATTTTTCAGGATGACAATCATCTGTAACCAGCAGACAACGATGACTGTTTTTTTTAGTTACTGCTGGAAGAAGATCTTCAAGATTCTTTGCGGCAGAACCTTCACGTATAAAAAGATACATACCTGATGAGAGCTTTTCCCTGGCTTCATCAGGTGTTGTACATTCATGATCTGACATAATTCCACTGCCAATATAAGCCTGCAGATCTTTGCCACTGAGGCCGGGAGCATGTCCATCCACAGGCACATTCATTTTTTGACCGAGGGCGAGTTTCCTCATTACCTCATCATCCTGTAAGAGGACTCCAGGGAAATTCATCATTTCTGCAATGCCGATCACTTGTGGCATTTGCAGCATCTTCTCTAAATCAATCGAATTAAGTACTGCACCTCCATTTTCAAGGTGAGTTGCAGGCACACAGGAAGGTGCCATAATATAAATAGCACATTGCAGATCGTTACTTTCTTCAACCAGATAACGAATTCCAGCAAGTCCGGCAACATTGGCAATTTCGTGGGGATCACACACCACACAGGTTGTTCCGTGTCGAAGAACAGTTGAGGCGAATTGCTTTGGATTGAGCATTGAACTTTCTATGTGAATATGTCCTTCAATAAATCCTGGGGCAACATAGGCTCCATGACAGTCTATTTCATCCGTGCCGGAATATTCGCCAATTCCGATGATAGTATCATCACAAATTGCAATGTCTGTAGATTTAATTTCACCGCAAAACACATCAATAAGCCTGCAATTTTTCAGAACACAGTCTGAAGGTTCCAAACCCCTTGCCTGAAGATTTCTTTTCTGGAGCTTTGACTTTATTTGCATATTTCTCTCTCGTTACAATAAAAATATTTAGCATGTTCCAGGATAATTGTTTATATCCAAGAAAATTTTCCATTCTGGCCGCTTACAAGTCGTGAAATGACTTAAAAATTACCTTTCCATCAGGTTTTTGTTTTCTAATCTTATATTCAATACTACAATGCATTTTCATGAAAATAAAAACATTTTCCTGCTTATTTCCTCATTGCTGGGAACAATGGTTCTTCTAAAATTCTGCAAGATATAAAATGAAAAAACAAAAACCTCCCATACCTGCAATAGCAGCAGAAAGCTTTCTGATTGACAGCCATTGCCACCTCGACATGGATTGTTACAAGGAGGACCTGGGAGAAATCCTTGCTCGCGCCAATGCCCATGGGATTCAGTCAATAATTACCATTGGTATTGATGAAAAAAGTTCTATTGAAGCAGTTAAGCTCGCACAAACTCATTCCATGGTTAAAGCAACAGTGGGTATCCACCCGCATGATGTTGAAAAGACCGACAGCACCACTTACAATCGTTTAATAGATCTTGCATCCAACAACAGAGCACATGTGGTCGGATATGGCGAAATAGGGCTTGATTATGCAAAACAGTACGCAGAGCAGGCTATTCAAAGAAAAGCCTTCCGAGAACAACTTGAAATAGCGAAATCGCTTGAACTTCCAGTAATTGTTCACGATAGAGATGCCCATGATGATTGCCTGGTAATTCTACTTGAATCAGGACCTTTCCCCAATGGTGGAGTGATGCATTGCTTTTCGGGCGATCTGCATTTTGCAGAACAAATTATTGATATGGGATTTCTTATATCTATCCCCGGGGTGGTAACATTTAAAAACGGTAAGGAGCTTCAGACGGTTGCAAGCAAGATGCCACTGCAGTCTCTAATTCTAGAGACTGATGGTCCTTTTCTCACTCCGGACCCATGGAGAGGAAAACGGAATGAACCGTCTTATCTACTGTACACAGCACAGATGGTGGCTAAGCTTCAGGGACAAACCATTGAAGAAATAGCAGATCAAACCAGCAAAAATGTTCAAAAGCTCTTCAAATATAAAGTAGAACAACAACTATCATGACCATACCCGATCGACTCAACTCCATTCGAGAATCCATAACTGAAACTGCCATTGACTGTGGAAGAGACCCGTCTGCCATAAAACTTGTGGCTGTATCTAAACGTCATTCTATCGCCAGTATTGGAGAGGCAATTAAGGCCGGGCAACATCTCTTTGGCGAGAATTACATCCAAGAGGCTGCTGAAAAAAGAAAACAGATCGACAGTAGCGCCGAATTTCATTTTATTGGCCATGTGCAAACCAACAAAGCTAAACTGGCTGCAGAACTATTCACCATGATTGAGACAGTTGACCGATACAAACTTGCAAAAGTTTTAAACACACAGTTGGAAAAACTTGAACGGAACTTGAACATACTCATTCAAGTGAATATCGGCCGTGACGAAAAAAAATCAGGTGTAGAACCAGAAAAAGCTAAGGAACTTCTTGAGCAGATCAAACCTCTTTCCAGGCTACGCCCATTAGGACTGATGACCATCCCTCCATTTACAAAGAACACAGAAGAGGTCAGGAATTATTTCAAAAAACTCTATTGCCTTGGAAAAGATCTCGCAAAGCAAAAGCTCTTTGTCGATAACATGAACATTGAACTGTCAATGGGGATGTCACACGATTTCAAAATAGCGATTGAAGAAGGTGCAACAATTATTCGAGTGGGTACCGCTATCTTCGGAGCAAGGAACGACAAGACATAAAGTTTCCAACCCGTCTGTTTCCAGCTTTAGAATCAAAAAAAGAAGGCATTATCCTTGGGGTAGGATAATGCCTTTGACACAGCTAGTCCTGAACTACAAATTAAACTTTCTTGGCAGATGCTCTCTTTGCAGCTTTCAAAGGGTTAATACGAACTGTGGTCACTTTAATCTCAGGCTTGGCATGAGTTGCAAAATTACATATCCCCAATCGCCATTTTGATTCAGGCTTGAGATAAGATTGACAATATTGCGCACCTGCTTCTTCAACAATTCTTTCACAACCATTACATTTTTCAACAACAGGTTGAAAATTCCTATCACTATAGCTTGTAGCAGCTTGAGTCTGCATGCTGTCCTCCCAAAAGTCAAAAAAAGACAATTCCATTTAAAATATAAAATCTGAGAAACACTCAATCCCAGCAAAATATCCATTAACAAATTAATTACACTACCAAGTCTACACGTTTAAGACAAGAACAATTTGTAATCATTCTTTCAACACCGAAATTATCCCTGAGATGAAAACAAAACGGAACAGTGGCCGTTCTCTAACACTTTTTTAAGTCCAGAACAAAATAAAATAAAAAATATTATATAACTGAAGTTTCCTGTAAATTTTCATAACGCAAATCCTTGAGAACCTAAGCCACCATGCGTAAAAGCATTTTGATAAAAGATTTTTGGGGCTTTTGCACTGGAAGAGGGCAAACCGATTGAAAATCCTCGTTCAATGCAGCCTCCGCCATGATTCTCCTGACATCTGAAAATGCAAATCCTGATCTCCCGCGGATTTTAAATTTACGATCCGGTGCAGTTTGCAAACGATCGGCATACACCCATATCAATGTCGTAGCCATCATGCATAAATTTAGATGATTTATCACTGCATCAGCTTTTCTGACTTGAGATTTTGAGCTTCCAATCTCCTGCTTGATTTCTTTGAATCCAGATTCAATTTTCCACCTAGCACCGTAATATTCTACTA
>DQTH01000258.1 GCA_015662865.1 Desulfocapsa sulfexigens | reverse complement strand
TGAGCTCTGCTCCTTAGATTATCTTACACCGATTTATCGGTGGTATTAGCGAAGAGGATCCACCCGTTCCCATTCCGAACACGGAAGTTAAGCTCTTCTGCGCCGATGGTACTGCATGGGTGACTATGTGGGAGAGTAGGTCGCCGCCGATTTTCTTCTTATATAAAAAAAGCTCCAATCAGAAATATTCTGATTGGAGCTTTTTTTTGTTTGCAGCTGCTCTTGCAGTTGACCGTCTGCTATTCGATATTCTGTTCCAGAATAACTTCATCATTGTTGCTCTCATTCATAATAACCTTCTCTTCAAAGGGAGAAGCAAATGCATCCTCTGCATGCCTTGTTTCTTCATCACCAACAAGCTCTGATTGGGATATGAGCATAGGATCGATTGCATTCATCTCTTTTTCAACTCTTTTTATATTCCCCAAGACCTTATCCGTGATTCCAACATCCGGGTACTTGATGAGAATATCTGAAAGACGCCGCCTTGATTCTATCAGCAACTTCTTCTTAGATGCCAAATCTGTGGTCTTAGTGAAACGTATAAAAAGATCCGCAGCCTTTCTGCGCTCGGCCCTTGCAGCAAGGAGCGAAACCTCGGCAATTTTATTATCCGCCTTTACTGCATAATCAGAATCCAGCATATTGGTTAATATTTCAATTGCCTGGTCAAATTCCCCCTGATCAATGAGGAGCAAAGCTTCATTCCATTGACGTTGCTGTATCTGCATCTTTTCTATCTTTTTAGTCTCGCGACTTACTGCCTCAGCAAGAGTCAAGTCATCACTCTTCTTGCGAATTTCTATTAACTTTTCGCCACTTAAGATATCTTCCTGAAGGGTTTCCAATTTTAACAGGGCGTCCTGAAATCGCTCTTCTTCTGCCATCACATCAACATCGGCAAGGAATGCTGCCAGCCACTGCTCCACCCTGTTTTGAGCAGAAGCTTTTATAATATCAACATTTGATGAGACTGGTGAATAGGGATACTCTGCAAGAAATTTATCGGATTGCCACACAAGTTTATACCCGTCACGTTCAGGTCTGAATCCAAGGTAATTACGTAAAAGTAAAGAATATTCCTTGAGCTCTGCACTTCCAGGCTCGCTTCTTTCCAGTATGGACAGTTGCAGAGTCGCCCAATCTTCAATTTTTGCAAGATCGCTGTAATCTTTAGAAATTTCCTGGTACTGTTTCTCAGCCTGTCCATAGTTACCTGAAGCCGTGTATAAATCTGCCAGAATTTTTCGTAGAGAAAGGATATCTGTTCGCTGATCATCAGAGGCAGACATCAGATCAATAATCTCCTGATACACTTTTGCTGCCTCTTGCTCTTTATTCAGAGCCATTAAGGCATTGCCATAGGAAATTCTTGTATTTAAATGTACCCTGTCGAGCTGATTTGCAGGAATCTGATTCCATACCTGCAGGACATCCTCAAACTCATCACTACCGGCGTATCTCTCGATAAGTGTTTCTATCTGAGGAAGATCTGCCTGTTCTTCACGTTTCTCCCAACCTTCTCCCGTGTCATCTCCACTTTTCAAAAGTCTGCCACAACTGGATTCCAGAAATGTAATATCCCGTTGTTCCAGATTCATTACTTCACTACTGGTGATCCGATCATCAGAGCTCATAAAATCCTGCCTCAACAGCACTTCATGTATTCTGTTATATCCATTTAGAACCTTTTGCAAATCTCTGAAACAGCGAACCATTTCCTCGGAAGCTTCTTCATCAAGATCCATGACAACCGACTGATTATCAAGTTCTTTCCATCGGTCGAGTTTTCTGCCATACTCAAAGATTCGATCTTTAACATACTGCATTTCAGGCAAAACCGTCTCCTCCACAGGGATGCCCTGCTCTATCATGGCACTATTTTCCACCACAAATTGTTCTCCAGAACCTGTAGTCACAGGGTCCGGCTGCATGACATTTTTGGGTCCAACATCCTCGATTGTTTCAAGACCTTTATTGACTGATGTAGTGCTCCCTGGCACGACAATCCGCTTCTTATCATAAACACAACCTGATAAAAGAAGAAAGCAACAAAACGCCGTAGTCACTGTGGTATATCGAATGTTCATTAGTTTATTCCAGATTAAAGAAGTTATATAAATTTGGATCTCGTCCCTGTTACGAGGATAAGTATGTTGTATCACGAGGAAGTCAAGAATTCAACAAAGTGCTCTCATGGCGGGTTACAAATCAGTTTCTATTAACTGGACGTCATCGCCCCAGAAAGGTGCAAAGTCTCTATTGGGCTTAAATTTACCGGTCTCGTTGACCTGGCCAAACGTCATAATGGATGGAGTAGACCTGTCACTTTCGTCAACTTGAACAGCCCTGCTGAAAATACGACCACCCGAAACTTTATCAACTCCTAGATTGATCTGTCCCAGTTCATCATAAAGTAACGTCAAGCCATAAAAAGAAAGATCTACAGGATCCAGTTTCTTGCCATACTGTTTTTCACGCAGAATTGTATTAACAATATCTGTCCAGGCAGGAAGAGCTCCACTAGAGCCTGTAATCCTTGTTGTTTTTCTGCGCATAGCCCTGTTATTGTCAAAGCCGACATAGACCCCGACAGCATATCCACCTTCCAGTGCCATGCCTGTCCCGTTTTTAAAAACTTCCGGTAGATAACCAAAAAAAGAGGCGTTGGTATAATTATTAGCAGTTCCGGTTTTCCCAAGCAGAGGTACTACCAGATCCAAACTTTCGGTCTCTTCTTTGCCAGAATCATCATCAACCGGCAGGTGTACATTTTTCTGAGCATATCGACCTGTTCCAAATTTAACCGTGTTTTCAAGAATATGATTTAAAGCAAGGCGTGGTTTAGGGGCAAAAAGTTCTCTTTTATTCACTTCTGCCCGATACACAACTTCGCCGTCACTTGTTTCAATGCGATCAAGAACAGTTAACAGATCTCTATTCTGCCCCTCATTGCCACCAACCTGACAAGAGCTTCCTGTAACCAGAGCTTCATACATACGTACTGCTTCCAAAAGAGTTATCACATTGGAACCAAGTGGAAAAGAAAGAACAGGATCGAGCTGGCTGCTGATCCCCATCTCATGGCCATACTTAATGAGATAACGAAGGCCAACCAGAACACGGAAATCATGCACAAAAGAAAGAACTTCAATACTGTACGGTGAAAGGGCTGAGAGACGCTCGAATTCGAGCTGTGTATGCTTTTCTACAAGTGCTAATGCTGCTGAAGAAATTGTGGAATCAAGTAAGACATTTCCCCAGAATTTTTCCTTTTCGTAAGGACTGACACCTGCCAGAAAATGGAGTAATCGCTCCCTGTCCACCAGAAACATATCTTTTGTCAGTTTTTCTCTCTCTACAAAAGTATATCGCCCTTTTTTATTGTCATAAGAAAGAACCGCAGGCTCCATTAAAAAAGGATCCCCTGCTCCTCCATACAAAGATTGCCTGAATGCTTTTAATTGCTGCTGCCTTAAAACCAGTGAAAGGTAATTGACCTCAAGAAGACTTTTCCGAAAATTGAGCTCTTCTTTCATTCGTTTTTTTAATTGATTATCGGTAAGAGCTGTATCAATTTCTTCTTTGTAGCGATCAAAATTTAATCCATAATGCAGCCCTCTCAGAACGCCATATTCTTCCACCATATTCTCAAAAATAAAATCAGTCTCAAGATGTTGCACCGCAGAAGCATAAGCAGCTTCTCTGAGTACAGACCTGCTCAAGACAATACCGGATTTATCTCTTATCCGGGTTCGATACAGGTTATATGGTTCCTGCTTCCCATTTCGAACTCGAGGAGCAAGATCCACTTTTGCAGCTACTTCCTTAAATTCATCTGATGAGAGCTGATCGCAGAGATGATAGAGAAGCCACACAGAAGCCAGATTCTCAGACCTAACCCCTGCCCAGCTCATGGAAACTTCGTCATTGGTACTTTTATGATCAGGTCTGGGGAAATAGGGCTGACCCTGAAAAACAAAAACATCACGACTATTGTGCAGCAGATCTGCACTATTCCAGCCAAGCTGCAAAGCTCCTGCAAACACAAATGGTTTAAAAGCCGAACCCATGGTTCTCTTTGCTGCAACGGCCCTGTTATAAAACCTGTTTTCAACTCCTCCAGCCATGGCCTTGATCATGCCGTTTTTAAGTATCAGAGCACCTCCCTGCAACTCTGGAAAACGTTCCAGATCAAGCAGCACTGTTCCCTCTTTATCAAACTCTCTAATGCTTACCCATACACGATCACCAGCTTGCAGTTGTTTTTCGAGCAGAGACAAATCATTTTTTTGCACTTCACTCCAACGGTTTTTTTTCCATTTTACCAAAGCTGTGAGTATCCGACTCAACCCCTCTTCACGAATGACGCCAGTGCCGAGTTCTCCACCAAAATCAACTAAAATCTGCAGGCTGTCAGTTTCCTTCCCTTTTTTCCATTGCAGATCAGTGATGGAGCCAAAAAGAAATGCTCCTTTTTTTATTTCCCTGTCACCATGATAGCCAGTGTTAGCCAGCTCTTTTTGAACTTCTTTGCGGTCATAGCCGCGAAGGCGAACATCCAGCCGCGAAAGCTCATGGCGCAAAGAATAGAGTATGTTTTTCTGTAACCCTTTATCTACACTGGTAATAACACGAAGCCCTGCTGTTGCAAGGTTACTGATTCCATGCTCTTCGAGCGCATTTTTCACTTCTTCAGTGGCAACCGCGTCCCTTACCATTTCCATCACATAGTCGAGGGCATAGCCAACCTGCCCTTCGGTAAAAACGATATCAGTTGCAGTCGCCTCCTCAAATTGTTCGGCAGAAATCATTCCCAGGCTTTTCATCTGCTTTAGAACGTAGGCCATTCGAATTTTAACTCTCTTACGGACTTTTTCCTTAGCTTCCTCTGACTTACGATTAAAAGGGTTGTAATAATTGGGACGCTTAACACTTCCTGCAATAAAAACACTTTCCAAAAGAGTCAAATCTTCGACATTTTTGTCAAAATAGTAGCGAGCCGCGACACCGAGGCCATGTCCATTTCCACGGACATAAAACTGGTTACAGTAAAATTCAAAAATCTTTTCTTTGGAGTAATGGTATTCAAGACGAAGAGCATAGAGAAGCTCTTTTAATTTTGCTTCATAGGACCTGCCCGAACGCTTAAACAGATTTTTAGCAGTCTGTTGAGTAAGCGTGCTACCGCCCTGAACCACCCTGCCCGCTTCATAGTTTTTCATGGCAGCACGGGTAATTGACACAGCATCAAAACCATAATGTTCGAAAAAACGATTGTCTTCGGAAGCAACAAGCGCGTTGACAAAAGACTCTGGAATTTGCTCCCAGGTAACATATTGCCTATGTGCGTCATCAAAAAACACGCCCAAAGGAGTCACGCCATCGCTATAAAGAACGGGACTTTCCTTGCCAAGAATACTCTGGATATTCTCAATGGCTATCTCTTCTCCCGGATGCAGCACAATCAGCCAGTGAAGCACTCCCCAAAGTGCCAGAAGTGACAAAAAGAAAAAAGAAAAGAAAAATAAGAGGATTTTTTTGAACATATGAATGCTAAACAGAAAAAAAGTGGTTCCATACAGGAACAATTACTACTGCTAACACAGTGAAAATGGATGTAAAATAGTGTCTGCCAGTATTATTATTTGTTGCAATTTTTAGGTGCTTCGAGTTTAAGTAATAAAATTTACGCGATTGTACAGGTTAAAAGAGTATTCCTCAAGACCACTCTTGTACAAAATAATGTGTTTATAACCCTTGTTGTATAGGGTTAGAATCTTTATTTTCTTACTTTACTTTATTTTTATGTTTCGATTTTTATTATCTTCTGCAAAGACCATCTGTCTCTTATTGGCAGTTCTATTGTTTTCTTCCTGCAGCAGTAAGCAATCAATCTCACTATTTCCTATTCCGAACCAGGAAATAGCGTCTCCTGTCAGTTCTCTGTCCACAGACCCAGAGTTGCTCCTCATAGAAACAGAATCGGAACAATGTCTGACAGAAGAACTTGAAGCCCTTAGACGCACTGGGACCTGGCAGTCTGAAACAGACTCATACTTTGAAGAACAGGATAAAACAATTACGTACGATTTCCCAATTGTTATCAATAAACAGGTAGAAGTGTATCTGGATATTTTCCAAAATCGTCAAAAAAAGACTTTTCGACGCTGGCTGGAACGGTCTACAAGGTATCTGCCCATGTTTCAAAAAGAATTGCGAGAGGCTGGACTTCCAGAAGATCTTGCATATCTTGCCATGATCGAAAGTGGATTTACTCAGCGAGCGTACTCCCGCGCAAGTGCGGTCGGACTCTGGCAATTCATGAAGGGAACCGGAAAAGATTATAATCTCAAAATAGATCGTTATGTGGATGAACGGCGCCATGCTGAAAAATCCACCAAAGCGGCTGTTGCCTTTCTCTCAGATCTTTATGCAAATTTTGGCGACTGGCACCTTGCCGTTGCCGGCTATAATGCCGGAGCAGGGAAAATCAGGAAAGGGCTGAGAAAATATAAATGTAACAACTTTTGGAGTCTTGCCCAACACAGATATCTGAGGCTGGAAACCAAACGTTATGTTCCCAAGCTCATTGCCGCTATCCTCATTGCCAAAAATCCTGAAAAATATGGTTTCACCGACCTCAAATATAAGTCACCCCTTGATTACGAAACACTGGCTGTCGGCCCCGGTCTCAGCCTTGATGCTGTAGCCCTGCTCTGCAAAACCAGCAGCAAAACAATTAAGCGATTAAATCAGGAGCTGAAAACCGGAAGGACACCACTGAATAGAAGCCATTACAAAGTCCAGATCCCCCGAGGCAGCAAAGAAATTGCAGCAACTAACCTCTCCCGTCTGAACAGTTTTGTAAGTACCGGATACAAGACGCATATCATCCGCAAGGGAGACAGTCTGGCAAAAATATGTAAACGTTACAATATTAACAAGACCACTCTTCTTAAAATTAACAATCTCAGGAGCAGAAAGCTGGTAACCGGCACGCGCCTCCGTATTCCATACAGTACCGTTCGTTATCGTCTGCTGGATAAAGATAGCAAAGGACAAATTGCTGCAAACGATCTCATTCTTCACACCATTAAACCTGGGGAAACGATTTCCAAAATCGCAGCATCATACAATGTGCCTCCCGGTCTGATTGTCACTTGGAACGGCTTGAAAAGTGTTCATAAAATAAGAGCTGGGCAACAGTTAGCTCTCTATATTGAAGATGCGGAAAAGACAGTATCAATTACTGCAAAAACATCAAAAAAATCCCGTGTTACCACAAAAGAACTCAAAAGCAATTCTGCTATGATTGTCCTTGCGGAACAGAAAAAATTTGCTGTTTCAGAAAGTACTCCGGATCAAACTACAGTCAGCTGGTATCATGTTCGCCCGGGAGACTCACTCTGGACCATAGCCAGAAAATTCAACCTTTCGACAAAACAGCTCAAGTCCTGGAACAAGCTTAAATCCAACCGTATTCATCCCGGGATCAAACTCAAAATCAATAATGTCTAGCCTTGTGATCCGCCCCGGGTACATGTGTGAAAGCTTGTATCCCCATTACGCAATGCTTCCTTGCAAACACTCATCCTTCAGAGTAAACAGGTGATGCTGAAATAAAACATTATCTGTTCTTTTTTCTTTGATATAAATATGCAAAATAAATCTTTTCCATCACATGATTATCCTGTGGACGTTCATACTATTTCCCATGGTGATAAAACTATTCTTCTCATTGGTACTGCTCACATTTCCCAGGATTCTGTCGATCTTGTTAAAAAAGTTATTTCACAGGAGAACCCTGATTGTGTCTGCATAGAACTTGACGAAAAACGTTACCAGGCACTGACTCAAAAAAAGAAATGGCAGTCTCTTGATCTTAAGCAGATTATCAAAGACAAACAGCTTTCAACTCTAATGATCAACATGCTCATGGCCTCCTACCAGAAAAAACTTGGTGGCCAGCTTGGTGTCAAGCCCGGTGCCGAGTTGTTGAGTGCTGCCAACACAGCAGCTTCAATGGATATTCCCATTGCCCTTTGTGATCGGGATGTCCGCATAACTCTGCGCCGTGCCTGGAAATCGACATCCTTCTACAAGAAGGGATATCTGCTCACGACACTTTTTGCGTCCCTTTTTGATTCAACTGAAATCAGCGAGGAAAAACTTGCTGAAATGAAACAGAAAGATGTCCTTTCAGATCTCATGGATGAAATGGGCGCTGCGCTTCCTGATGTAAAAAAAGTGCTCATTGATGAGAGGGATATTTATCTTTCCGAAAAGATAAAGGAAGCAGCAGGAAAACGATTGGTAGCTGTTGTAGGAGCTGGTCATGTTGACGGTATCAAAACAGTTTTCCAGGATGACAGAAGTGGAGAGCTTGACGAAATCACAACTATCCCACCTGTCTCAAAAATATGGAAAATACTTGGATGGTCTGTTCCCTTACTGATTATCGGTTCTCTGGTAGCCATTGGTCTGCAAAAAGGTATGGCTGATGCAGGTGCAAACCTTCTCTATTGGATACTTGCAAACGGAATTCCTTCTGCCATTGGAGGAATACTTGCTTACGCTAATCCACTTACCGTTATAGGAGCTTTTGCGGCTGCCCCTGTTACCAGCCTGACTCCTGTTATTGGAGCAGGTTATGTGGCTGCATTCATTCAGGTCATGAGGACGCCACCGGTGGTAAAAGAATTTGAAACTGTCGGTGATGACATGGGAACAGTGAAAGGATGGTGGAAGAACAAACTTCTTCGTGTATTTCTTGTTTTTCTTTTTACTGGCTTTGGCTCCTCAATAGGTACTTACGTTGGTGGTTATGAAATTATTAAAAACTTAATTAGCTGACACTAAGCTCAGCCCCATGGATATGACAGACAAAAAAGAAAAAAAAGCAGGACCGGAACTGAATTCCAGACAAAAAAAGTTTCTCAAAGGATTGGGACACTCACTTTCTCCAGTTGTGGCTGTTGGCAAAGAAGGTTTGAGTGAAAAAATTATAACTGCAACAGTCCTTGAATTGAATCGTCACGAGCTGATCAAGGTTAAAGTTGGCAAAAGCAGTCCGGCCTCCAGGCAAGAAACTGCTGATGTACTGTCAACAGGCAGTGAAAGCAGTCTGGTACAGATTATTGGTAAAACCATTCTTTTATATAAAAAAAATCCGAAGCTGGACAAAAACAAACAGATCCGGCTTCCCTGAGTCCTTATCCTCTATCAGCATAAAAACATGAGTTTTCTCATCGAAATAGTAACCCGAAAAAATAAAACGATTCCTCTTGTATTACTCTTTTTATTCTTGGCCATATGCTCGCCTCAAGTTGCTTGCAGTAAGAATAATTCTGCTGATCAAATTTCAATATTGGCCAACACAGCAAATGCTTTCAGCTCTGTTATCGAACAGGCAAAACC
>DQTH01000003.1 GCA_015662865.1 Desulfocapsa sulfexigens | reverse complement strand
CGTCTGCCGGTATTCACCAAACGGGCCAAACGAAGACTTGTCAGCCATCCCAAGTTTTATTTCTTTGATACCGGCGTATACCGGGCAATCCGCCCCAAAGGGCCACTGGACCGACCAGAGGAAATAGACGGCATGGCCCTGGAAACCCTGGTCTTCCAGGAACTGCTGGCAATCAACGACCTGCATCGTCTTGGCTATGAACTCTTTTACTGGCGAACAAGCAATGGCCGGGAAGTTGATTTTGTTTTGTATGGCGAAGCAGGAATTATCGCCATTGAGGTCAAACGGGCGGCAAAAATTCGCACAAAGGAACTTCGGGGCCTGAAAGCCTTTGGCAAAGACTATCCCATGGCCTCCCTGTACATGTTTTATGGCGGGGAGACAACGATGTATGTTGATGATATAACATTGATCCCGATTAATGAGGCATTGCGACGATTGCCGCAACTGTGTGCGGGTTAGGATGCCCTCAAAAGACCATACTCGTTCCTGTAGTGGAACAGAGAGAGAATGATAAAAACAAGACAGGATACATCAGATGAAAAAAATAGGCAGAAATGAACCGTGCCATTGCGGCAGCGGCAGGAAATACAAGAAATGCTGTCTGCGCAAAGACGAAGAAGATCGGCGGTTAGCGCAGGAAGAACAACAATATGAGCTGGATGTGCAACGTGGACGCATCGACCCCTTTGCCGGTGATGAAGACTGGGAGGAGGAGATGGAGGATGACAATGAAGAATATCTGGAAGATGAGGAATATCTTGATGAGAAGGATGAATCT
This sequence comes from Desulfocapsa sulfexigens, assembly GCA_015662865.1. Lineage (GTDB taxonomy): Bacteria > Desulfobacterota > Desulfobulbia > Desulfobulbales > Desulfocapsaceae > Desulfocapsa > Desulfocapsa sulfexigens_B. The sequence goes on along the minus strand of DQTH01000003.1, from coordinate 2,972 downwards.
CCGATGAATTACCCGGAGGTACCTGTTGATGAATCCATGGAACCTGGCAACTCAGAGCAACAGGAACTCACTGCCGAAGAAGCAGCTCTTGTTGAAGAATGGGGTGAAAAATATGTCAAACTACGGGAGCCGGATGCACTGCGTGATCATATTGAAAGTTTTATGGTCGCACACCCCGAACTGATCGGGGAACTTGACCTTGGCGGTGAACCGCTGCTTGAGCTGGGCGGTATGTATGTCAGAGCCGGCCGTCACCAATCCATTATCGATGTGTTGACCAGGCTGCGCTCTGAATTCCCGGATGTGTATTTACGATCGTTCCCCTATTTTGATAACGATATGATCGCCTGGGCCATTATCAACGACAAAAAGGAAGACGTTACACAGTATCTCGATAATTATCGTAAAGAGCCGGACAAGGACGCAGACTGTCTGTTTGAGTTGATCCATTTCATGATGAGCTGGAACTGCCATGATATCCTGGCCGGTTTTCTCCCTGAAATCTGCGCTTCAGTCTGCACCTCGCCAAAGATTATAGGGGGCGGCGAGATCGTCACCCCGTTTCTTTTTACCCGCATGGCTCCATACCTGGATCAGGGGCTTGCCGGGTTTGATCCTGAAAAACTGCGATCAGGTCTGAAAAACTTTGAGGATTTTATCAATCCGGTCTGGCTGGATCCGGATTTCCTGCAAAAGCGGATGGAAACAATCCTTGGCATCCGGGGGTGCTGGACCCTCGATGACTGCCGTACCCGTAAGCAGGCAGTTGAGCGCTACGATGAGATGACCGCTCAGTTCATGGGGTGGCTTGGTGTCAATACCGGGCTTGACTGGTGCGCTGCCGGATATCACTCCATGCTTGTTTTTGAGTATCTGGCCGAAGCGTTGCCCACAAAAAAGAAACACCGCACCCTGTTTCCCTTTGAGGAAAAAAATATGGAGCGGCTCCTCGCTAAACTAACCGAGAATATGTTCTGGTTTGATCCGAGCAGGTTGTTTGGCATGCTCAACGGTATTTACAGCTTCCAGGGCTTTTTGGAAGACACCCGTTCTCTGGCATCTGAAGAGGCAAAACAGAACAGGGAAGCATGTGCGTCGCTTTTTGCAAAGTCATATCCCATGCTGCTGGAGAAGGATTTCAAGGCCCTGGCCTGGCAACAGTTTCCACGGCAGGATATGGCGCCAAACAAAAGATGACAGGGGCTTGCCACCGGATGGTTGATATGATAATTGGGAGATAATTTGTACCTGACCCTTTTTATTATTTGAAAAAAGCAAGGGTATTTTAGCCGTAGGGTTTGTTCATAGTGTCTACTGATTTTGGTATACATATCTACCAAAATGTGATATTAGATGTTCATGGTTGAAATAAAAAGAAATTTTACGAGTATTTTAGAGCAAAGACTGCAGGAAGACCTGAATTTTATCCAGGTGGTTTTAGGGCCTCGTCAGGTGGGGAAGACAACAGGTCTGCAGCAGATCGTGGAGTTATGGCAAGGTCCATCCCTGATGATCAGTGCAGATGAATTGATTACCCCTACCCCGGACTGGCTGCAGCTCAACTGGGAGCGGGCTCGAAACAAGGGTCCCGGTACCCTGTTCGTGATTGATGAAATACAAAAAATTCCTGACTGGAGTACGGTGGTCAAGTATCTTTTTGACCAGGATCGGTCGACCCGTCATTTGAAAATTGTCTTGCTTGGTTCTGCAAGCCTGGGGCTGCAAAGGGGACTGGCTGAAAGCCTGGCCGGGCGTTACGAGGTTATCCCTGCCCATCACTGGAATCTGGATGAATGTAAGCGCGCCTTTGGCTGGGATGTTGAAGATTTTTTGAAATTCGGTGGTTATCCTGCCGCAGCCGAGCTTGCTGAAAACGTGGGGCGATGGCAGAGTTATATCAGGGACTCCATCATTGAGCCGGTGTTAATCCGCGATATCCTGGGACTTACCAGCGTGAATAAGCCTGCACTGTTCCGGCAGACCTTTGAGCTGGCCATGTCATACCCGGCCCAGGAAATTTCGTATCAAAAACTTCTGGGTCAACTGCAGGAAAGCGGCAATGTAACGACCATCAAGCATTACCTGGAGCTATTCGAAGGCGCCTTCCTCCTTAAGATATTGCAGAAATATTCCGGATCGGAGGTCAAAAAAAGAGGATCAAGCCCGAAAATTATTCCCCTCAACACAGCACTGTGTCACGCTTTCAGATCACCACTATCCATTGATACCGATCCGGACTGGCGGGGACGAATCTTTGAAGCTGCCGTTGGAGCGGCTTTATGCAGAACACGAGGGAAACTCTACTACTGGCGGCAGGGAAAATTCGAGGTAGATTTTGTTCTGGAGCTGGAAGGAAAACTTTACGCCATAGAAGTAAAATCCGGACGGAAACGATCCTATCGAGGCCTGGAGAAATTTATCCTGAAGTATCCCGGCACCATCCCGATTTTAATTGACCAGAGGGCAGGGCAAGAATTACTCTTAGCAGAGTCAATAGATTCGGTCATTGTGAATTTAAAAATATAGACGGTCATGGCAAAAAAGAAGAAAAAAAAGAATGTTGCCAAGCGCAAGGCCAAGGCTGACCAACGTAAGGCCCGAAAGAAAAAACTGCGCCTGGTCAAGACGAAACAGCAAAAGCAGCGGCCACGCTCCGGGAGTGACCACTTTCCTCAAGGTTTTGACTTTCCACCACTGGTTCCGGATGAAGTTCCACCGGGTTTCCGATCTGTCGGCATGAGTGAAGCTCTTAATGAATTTGTCAAAGCCATTATGAAACACCCGGAGCTCAAAGGACTTGAAAGCATGAAACAGGCCTTCGAGCTGGCCATGCCCCTGTGGAATCATGCCATTGCCACGGAACGGGGCCAGGTAAATGCAACCTTAAAGTCGGAATGCTGCAGGGCTGTTATGCGGGCATTCCGGGTTAATCTCCAGGAAGCTGAACTCTTGCTCGAAAAAATCGTCACTCT
>DQTH01000280.1 GCA_015662865.1 Desulfocapsa sulfexigens | reverse complement strand
TTATCAGCTAATTACAGAGCGAGACAACACGGACGACGTAGCCCCTGTCAGTAAACAGCTTAAATTATTCAACTAATAACCGGACACTAGTGAAAAGACATACATAGTGTGTATGTTGTGATTGTTTTAACGTTGTAAATATCGAATGAATTTTATGACTTGATGAATCTTGTGGATCTGCGTGTGCTCACCGGATATGTTGACATTTAGTGAATAACAGAGGCAAAGTATGATTTCCCTTGATCAGGCACATCAGCATATCACTATGCTCAACCCCCTGGAGCCGATTTCTGTGCCCCTTGATAATGGTCTTGGTATGATCTGCACCACTGATGTCAGAGCCAGAGTCGACTGTCCCACAGTCGATTCCTCTCTGAAAGATGGTTTTGCGGTGCTCTCCAGTGATATTAGGGCTGCCGCACCGGATAACCCAGTAACTCTGTCTGTCAGCGGTGCATTGACTGCCGGCGAGAATGCTGATAGGCTCAGCGTCACCCCGGGAACTGCGGTACGTATTATGACTGGTGCACCGATTCCAGCAGGAGCGACTGCAGTATTGGCTTCTGAGTTTGCACAGGTTCAAGGGGAACAGGTAATAATAAGGGCTGATGCCCGGGAAGGACGCAATATTCTGCGTCAGGGCAGCGATATAACGCAGGGTCAGGTTGTGGCAAACCGGGGAAATTGTCTCGGTCCGGCCCACCTTGGACTGCTGGCCGCAGCCGGATTGAGCGAAGTTCTCTGTCACCCTTTGCCAAAAGTTGCTGTTGCCGCAACGGGCAGCGAACTGGTGTGGCCCGGTGAATCCATTACTCCCGGGAAGGTTGCTGCCTCCAATATGGTGAATGTTGCGGCCGAATTGCAGGCCATGGGTATAAAAGCGTCCACTGTGCTCCTGCGTGATAATCTTGATCAGCTGCAGGAGCAGTTTGCGCAACTTGTCCGGCAGGTCGATGTTCTTATTACCTGTGGCGGAGTGCTTGACGGCGACAAGGATCTTACCATGCGGGCCATGGAGCAGATCGGCATGGAGAAGATCTTTCATCGTGTTCGCATCGGGCCCGGAAAAGGTGCCTGTATGGGGAGGGTCGGCAGCACAGTTATCTTTAATCTGCCGGGCGGCCCACCATCAAATCATGTTGCTCTGCTTTTGCTGGCTTTACCGGGCGTGCGGCGATTGATGGGTTTTGCATCGCCCTTTTCACTGAAGAAAAATGTATATACCACAGAAGAGCTCACTGGACAGAAAGACTGGACTCAATTGCTGTACTGCAAAGTGAAATATGAAAATGGATCTCTTTCTGCTCTCCCCCTGAAAAGTCTGAGCCGCTTTGAAGCCATGGCTGCCGCTGATATTTTGGTGGAGATACCTGAAGGGTGCGCAGTAATTGGCAAGGGAGAGTTGGCAAATGCCTGGTTTTTCAGGGAAGAAAAACCTGGTGAGAGGGAGTTTGATAAATAATTTTTATTGATTAGCTGAAAATTTCAGAAATATGAATAATAAAGTTACACTGACAGAAAAAACAGTAGTCATCAGCTCTTCCGGCCGGGAAGAACGGGAAGAGACGCTGGCCATTGAAGTTCCTTATAAAGTCGCTCTTAATGATAAAGAAATTGGCGCATCTATGGTCCTTGCAACCGGCCTTGAGGAGTTTGGTGCAGGTTTTCTTTTTGGACAGGGGTATGTGACAGAAGTTGGACAGGTGCGGGAAGTTCTGGTTTGCCCAGATGGTCGCATATCAGTGCATGCTGACGTGGAAGAGGGATCAGAGCCAAAAGAGGTTATTATTACATCCGGCTGCGGTGGGACAGGCAAGATATCGAAAGAGATGCTGGAAGGAGCTTTTGATCCTCTCCAGGAGTGCACCATCAGCCTTGCTGAAATAAAAGATTTTATTCGGGAAGTTCTGCATAAATCACCACTTGGTCAGATGACTCACTGCGTTCATGGCTGCGGGCTATGGGCGGATGGCAGGCTGCAGGCGTTTTATGAGGATGTGGGGCGGCACAATGCGGTTGATAAAATCATTGGTGCTATCCTGCTCGGTAAAATCCCGGCACGGGGCGCCATCTACACCACAGGCCGACTCACTTCCGACATGGTGCTCAAATGTGCCCGTATCGGTACTCCCATTGTCATGTCCCGAACCTCTCCTTCATCACTGGGCCTGGCCATTGCCCGCAGGGCCGGTGTTACCCTGGTGGCCTATGCCCGTCCGGAACGGTTGAATGTCTTTAATGCACCGGAGCGGATTATCTGCTGAGGAAGAGGTATGCTGACCAGTCTGCGTGGAAAACTCATCTTTATTTTTATCCTTCTCACTGTTTCCACAGTAATGATCTCAAGTGGTTATGCACGGTATCAGCAACGTAAATTTGTGCTTGACCGGGCAAGGGAGCGGGCAACCGTTGATCTGGAACTCATCGCATCAGATATTCGTTCTCTCCTGCAGTGGATTCAACGTGACCTACTTGTCCTGCGTGATTTGCCAAGGTTGCAGACATTTCTCAACACCCCTGTACCTGACGAAAAAGACCGTATCCTCGTGGTATTGAAGGATGAATTTTTAAATATTGCCGCCCATCACAGGATTTTTCAACAGGTTCGTCTGCTCGATATAACAGGCAAAGAGGTTGTTCGTGTAAACAGTAATGCTGAGCGTTGCTGGCTGACCCCGACAGAGGAATTGCAGGATAAAAGTGATCGTTATTATTTCCGACAGGCCCTTTCTCTCAGCAACGGTGAAGTGTATATCTCCCCCATGGATCTCAATGTGGAGCAGGGCAAACTGCAGATACCTCTGATGCCGGTGATACGCTATGCCACTCCTCTGTTTGACCGGAAAGGAAACAAACAGGGGGTATTGGTGCTGAATGCCTTTGGATCATCCTTTCTCGATTTACTGGCAACAGAGCAGGGACAAGTTCGGAGGGGGGAACGTTATTTCCTGCTTAATCAGGACGGCTATTTTCTGTACCATCCTGAACCGGCAAAAAGTTTTGGATTCATGCTGGAACATAAGACCAATTTTTTTCAGGAAGAATCAGAGCTTAAACAATGGCTGGGTTGTAAAGATCAGGATCTGTTGATGCGTACAAGCCAGGAAACAGACAAACAGACTCTGTACGCATATGCCCGTATTCCTTTAGGTTCCAGAAAAGCAGTCTCTCAGTCAAAGAATAGTCGGACTAATTGCTCCACGGCCGATCTTCATTACTGGACACTTCTTCTAACCGTTGACGATGCGGACCTGCTGGTAGGTTTTGATGCCTATGTGCAGTCATTTATGAAATTTACCCTTTTCCTCATTGCTGTCTGTGTGGGCGTGGCGGTTCTTGTGGCCTGGAGTTTTTCCCGGCCCATTGTCTCTCTTGCCTCTGCAGCTTCCCAGATTCATAAAGGAAATTTGTCGGCCAGGGCCAATGTTTACAGCCGTGATGACATGGGAAAATTCGGTCGGCTGTTCAATGAGATGGCTGCAAACCTTGAAAATACCATTGGCCGTTTGAAGCGTTCGGAGACGAAATACAGGCAGTTATTCGAAAATTCCCAGGATTGTATTTTTGTTGCTGATGACCAGTGCAATATCATTGATACCAACCTGGCTGGAAAACGTTTGCTTGGTGTGGAAGGGGACTCCATACCTGAGAATTCGTCTCTGGGCTATTGTCAGCAACAGGTGGCTGAAAATCGAGAACACTTTGATATTAAAGCACAACTGCACACCAAAGGTGCTGTCAGGGATGCGGAAATTATTGTTACACGGCTGGATGGCTCAAAGAGGCACTGCATCATGACTGCCACTGCAAGGCTCGATGATCATGGCGAAGTTCTCGGTTATGAGGGTGTTTTGCGCGATGTTACGGAACTGAGAGCCCAGCAGAAAAAAGAACAGGCTATACAGAAGCGGATCAGAGAAGAGATTGTACTGGCTGAAGAAAGAGAACGCCGCCACATCGGCCAGGTGCTTCATGAGGAAATGGCTCAGAATCTTGCAGTTGTCAATCTCAGACTTCATGAGGCAGAACAGCAGTCCTGCAAGCTGCACAGCGGAATTGAAAGTGTCCCAAACTGTGTTCATGATGAACTGATAAAAAGCAGGAACATGGTCAGTATAATGATCGGCCAGATCCGGACAATGATTTTTGATCTTTATCCCCAGGTTCTTGATGACAGGGGACTGATTGCCGCCATGAACTGGTATGGGAAAAATTTTACAGAGAGGACCGGGATTCTTGTATCCGTGTTTGGTGGCGAAGAAGATCTGGGCCTGTCCGAGTCACAGAATATTTACCTGTTCCGGGCTTTTAAAGAGCTTCTTCACAATGCCTGGAAACATGCCGGCGCCGGGGAAGTTGTTGCCACAGTAAAACGCAGGGATAACCATGTCCGACTCACAGTTGATGATGAGGGCGATGGATTTGATCCTGATCTGGTGAGGGATCTATCCGGCGATCTGCAGGGAATAGGACTGGTCAGCATCGAACAGTGGCTTGCTGCAATGGATGGAAATATGACCATAGAATCGCAGGCCGGCAAGGGAACCAGAGTGGTTTTGAATGTCCCCATTCAGGAACCAGACACAGAAACGTCCTGATAACAGAGGATTGGATATGCTTTGGCAAAAAGTGATGATCAGGCTTGCAACTAGTCCGGGAGTAAAGCAGTGGATGCAGATTATTGAAAAAGGCGGAGAAGTACGTCTGGTCAAAGGTGCCTTTACAGAGTCTGAATCCATTGCCCATACATCCAGAAAAGAAATAAATATATCCAATTTTGGGACTCATGACGAGCAGATGATAGATAAGACCATCGAGTATGCAGATGGAAAAGGTTGGAAACGGGATGCCTATGAATTTGAGTTTTTACTGGGCGTGAGGGAAGCTCTTCAGGACAGGCTGTATGTGCCTTTTGGAACAGAGTGGTGGGCTTATTCTGTCCGACGGGTCGGAGAAAACCCGCGCAATGGACTGTTTCTTTTACGGTCACTCTGCTACAGGTAACAGTAAACTGGACAGAGGTAGAGTCCACAGTCCGGCTTACTGATTCAATCAGAGTATACTATCCACTCATTAATCAAAGGCCTGATCGGTTTTCCACGCCTGCCATACTTTACCCACCAGATCGATACCCGGTTTTAGAGTAGCCTTACCCGGCCGCCATCCTGACGGTGTGGCTTCGGCACCTTTGGTCTCGCGTACCAGCTGGAATGCCTGCACCTGGCGGATGGTTTCGTTCACATTGCGTCCAACCGGGGGAGTCAGCACTTCATATCCCTGGACAACTCCGTCAGGATCAATAATAAAACGACCACGGGCCTCAACTCCATTATCTTCGTCATACACACCATACACTGTGCCGACTTTACCGCCCGCATCAGAGAGCATTGGGTAGGGAATGCCGCCATCAACCATTTTACTCAGCTCGTCATCGTCCCACATTTTATGCGTAAACATGGAGTCAATGGACATGGAGAGAACTTCTATATTCAGTTTCTGGAGCTCGGGGTATTTTTCAGCGACCGCTGAAATTTCAGTAGCTCAGACAAATGTGAAGTCACCCGGATAGAAACAGAGTAAAACCCATTTTCCCAGATAATCTGAGAGCTTAATATTGGTAAATTCACCTTTATGATAACCCGGAGCAGTGAAATCCGGAGCTTTCTTTCCAATTTTGATCATGGCATGTGCCTCCGTTTTAGGTTTGTATTCATCTTTCTCTGTGCTGATTGGATCTTCTCCAACCGGTCCTCCCGTGGGCCTGGCACATCCCACAGCTGCTTCTTCAGACATAAAAATCTCCTTGTTGAATTTAACTATAAGGATGACAGCCCCGCCACCCTGGAAATTTAGTTTTTTTCCTGATTACGTATAAAGCTCAGCCATTTTTTTTAGTCATTCCCGCCTACGCGGAGATGACGGCCCATTGCTAATTGAAATTTTATGTTATATAAGTAAATCACAATGAGCCATGTGGATCTGACTGAGTTTCATACGTAATCAGATATTTTTTTTAGATTGATTCTTTTTTAACCGGCCTACCAGTTTTCCCCAAGGAGTTCAAAATGTTTCTGAGCATGGGCACAGGCCGGGCACTCATCAAGGGCTTCTTTTCCTGTGTGGAGATATCCGCAGTTGCGGCATCTCCAGGTCACGTCTGTATCACGCTTAAAGACCCGGCCGTTTTCAACGTTGGCCATCAGCTCAAGGTAGCGTTTTTCGTGCTGTTTCTCGGCAACAGCAATGGATTCAAATATCTCTGCGATATCATTAAAGCCCTCTTTGCGGGCTGTCACGGCAAAGCCGGGATACATAATGGTGTACTCGTAGTTTTCTCCGGCTGCAGCTTCTTTGAGGTTTTCAATGGTGCTGGCGATGGTTCCGGCAGGAAAAGAGCCGGCAATTGCCACTTCGCCGCCTTCCAGCAGTTTGAATAATCGTTTGGCGTGTTCTTTTTCCTGGTTGGCCGTTTCTTCAAAGATATGGGAAATCTGTATATAACCATCCTTCCTTGCCTTTGAGGCAAAGTAGGTGTAACGGTTACGAGCCTGTGATTCCCCGCAGAATGCAGTTAAAATGTTTTTTTCGGTCTGGGTGTCTTTTAATGATGCCATTGTTTGCTCCTTACTTGTTTTTAAAGGAATTGGTGGTGGTTTTTTTGCCCTGAAGGGCATACATACAAAACCATCTCAAAAATAAATCTAACGAATTCATCATTAATTAGAGAGACGATAAAGTCATAACAATGTCATCTCTCAATAAATGAATTTACAGTTTCTATGGGAGTTCGTCCAGTGATATCCCAAGTGCAGCTGCTACTCCTTTGCCGTATGCCGGGTCAGCCTTGAGGCAATTGCCGATATGCCGCATCTTTATTTCTTTGGGTGCATCGCCCATGGCTCTTGCCGTATTGTCAAATAATACCTGCTGCTGTTCGCTGCTCATGAGCTGGAAGAGTTTCCCGGGTTGGCTGAAATAATCGTCATCCTCCCGGTGGTTCCAGTGATCTGCTCCGCTTTCAAGGCTGAGCTGCGGCTCGGCGGCCTCCGGTTGCTCCTGCCATTCTCCATAGCTGTTTGGTTCATAGCCTATGGTACTGCCGTGGTTACCGTCTACCCGCATGGCTCCATCGCGGTGATAGTTGTGAAAGGGGCAGCGAGGTGCATTAACCGGAATCTGCTGATGGTTGACACCTAGGCGGTAGCGCTGAGCGTCGCCATAGGAAAAGAGGCGGCCCTGCAGCATTTTGTCCGGAGAAAACCCAATTCCCTGCACAACACTTGCGGGATTAAAGGCAGACTGCTCGACTTCTGCAAAATAGTTTTCCGGATTGCGGTTCAGCTCAAGTTCGCCAACCTCAATCAGTGGATAATCTTTTTGAAACCAGACTTTGGTCAGGTCGAAGGGGTTGTAAGGGCAGTCTGCTGCTTCCTTTTCCGTCATTATCTGAATAAACATGGTCCAGCGTGGAAAGTCCCCTTTCTCAATTGAGTTGTAGAGATCCTCCTGATGGCTTTCCCTGCATTTTCCCACAATTTTCTCCGCTTCTGCGTCAGTCAGGTTTTTGATTCCCTGTTGAGTATGAAAATGAAACTTGACCCAGAATCGTTCGTTCTGCGCATTGATCAGGCTGAATGTATGGCTGCCGAATCCGTGCATATGGCGGTAGCTTACGGGAATGCCGCGGTCACTCATGGTGATGGTCACCTGATGCAGAGCTTCAGGAAGTGATGTCCAGAAATCCCAGTTGTTTTTAGCGCTACGCATGTTGGTTCGGGGATCTCGTTTTACGGCATGGTTGAGATCCGGAAATTTCAGTGGATCACGAAGGAAAAATACAGGTGTGTTGTTACCGACCAGATCCCAGTTGCCTTCATCCGTATAGAATTTCAGAGCAAATCCCCGAATGTCACGTTCAGCATCAGCTGCGCCGCGTTCTCCGGCAACAGTGGAAAAACGGGCAAACAGTTCTGTTTTCTTGCCGATTTCCGAGAAAATATTTGCCCTGGTATACTGTGTGATGTCATGGGTGACAGTGAAGGTGCCGTATGCTCCGGAGCCTTTAGCATGCATGCGCCGTTCAGGAATTACTTCCCGGTCAAAGTGGGCAAGTTTTTCCAGGAACCATACATCCTGCAGCAGCATCGGCCCACGTGGCCCGGCAGTTAAAACATTCTGATTATCGCTTACAGGTGCTCCACCATTTGTTGTCAATTTTTTCTTTTCGGACATAACACATTCTCCTTTTGCTTGGAATTTACAGGGTAGCATTTTTTGTCTGTTTGTTCTTTAGTAAGATTGGATCTTATTTGTTGGTCTGAAAAAACAGGATTTCAGTCCTGGTTTTCCTGTTTACTGAGACATTCATTACAAATGCCCAGCATCTCAAGATGACGGGATTGAATTTTCCCCATTTTTTCTGTTGATTCAGGCAGCATGGCCTTATCAAAATCAGGCCAGTAAATATCTTCCACCTTTCTGCAACGTGTGCAGATGAAATGATGATGGATATCCAGATTCGTATCAAACAGAGTCCGTTCATTCATAATGTGTAGTTTCCTGACCAGACCCAGCTCGTCAAATGTTGCCAGGGTTCGGTAAACCGTATCAATGGCAATTGTAGGAAGCTTTTTATGCAGCCTCTGGTAAATAATCTCAGCAGAAGGATGATCATTGGATGACAGTAATTCCCTGAATATTTCAAGCCGCTGATGGGTGAGTTTAATCCCTGCATCATTGCAGAGCTGCTTGAGTTGTTCAAGTCCACGAGACGTCATGACTTCTCCTGTTTAAGATTGGTTCTTATTTAGGATACACTCGCATGATCACCTTGTCAATAATAATTCTCAAATAGTGGTCATTTGGCTAGGATGTTCTGTAAATCTGGTATGTTGTCTTTTAATAATTTGCTAAGATCTGGTTGGGAAAAACTATTTTCGGAACCTTTTGTAATTTCAATGACTGTTGATGGAAAGAACCTTGTATGGTATTGCTTACTGGATTTCACAAAAATTATTGTTCTTATCCAGGACCCTAAATGAAGGAGAACACCCATGCGAAAAATTGTACTTTCACTTGTAATACTGCTGTTCAGCATGTCCGGCGCCATGGCGGCCGATCCTGTCAAAATTGGCATGATCACAACCTTATCAACAAAGGCCGGTTATCTGGGCGAGGATATTCGCGATGGTTTTAAACTGGCAATCGATCAGGGTCAGGGAAAACTCGGCAACATTCCTGTGGAACTTATGGTGGAAGATGATGGCCGCAAGCCGGAAAAGGGCAGGCAGATTGCCGAGCGTTTCATGAAACGTGATAAGGCACAGATCCTGACCGGTATCGTGTTTTCCAATGTGGCCATGGCAGTGGTTCCCAAAATCGTCCGCTCAGGAGCATTTTATGTGAGTCCCAATGCAGGGCCTTCCAAGCTGGCTGGAAAGGGATGCGATAAAAACTATTTCAACGTGGCATGGCAGAACGACAATCTGCATGAGGCAGTTGGCCAGTATGTTACCGAAAAAAAATATAATAATGTATATCTGCTTGCACCTAACTATCCAGCAGGCAAAGATGCCCTGGCTGGTTTTAAACGTTTTTACAAAGGCAAGGTTGCTGGAGAGGTCTACACAACCCTTGGCCAGTCTGATTACGCGGCAGAGCTTGCCTCATTGCGGGCAGCAAAGCCTGACGCAGTCTACTTTTTTCTGCCCGGCGGCATGGGAATCAACTTTATCAAACAGTATGCCCAGGCTGGTTTAAATGAAACTACTCCGCTCTTTGGACCTGCATTTTCTTTTGATGAACGCATCTTAAAGGCTGTGGGCGATGCTGCGGTTGGCGTAGTGAACGGCTCCCAATGGAGTGCTGATCTCGATACCCCGGAAAACATGGCTTTTGTTGCGGCATTTCGCAAGGCCTATGGACGTACACCAACACTTTATGCCAGCCAGGGATATGACGCGGCCCTGCTCATTGGCAGCGCCCTTGCAGCTGTAAAAGGGGATGTGAGCCAGAGCGACGCGTTCAGGGCAGCCCTTGAAAAGGCTGATTTCCCAACAGTGCGCGGTGCATTCAAGTTTGGAAAAAATCACCATCCTGTGCAGGATATTTATGTACGTGAAGTAATAAAGGATGAGCAGGGTAACTTCACCAATCGTTTGCTGAAAAAGGTCTTCACCGATCACGCAGATGCATATGGCCCTGAATGCAGCATGAAATAGTTTTTTTAATTTTTTAATATATTTGAGTAATTACAGTACCGGAGTGTAACAGTTTAGCAGTGGTTCAGGTTCGTCCAGCTGGCTGCTGGCGCAATAGTTTGGCTATGCGATAACAGCCAGATGGACGAAGATGGGCTACTGCTGAACTGCTATAGATATGCTTCTTTTTATAGAACAACTTCTCAACGGCCTGCAGCTTGGTGTCATGCTTTTTCTCATGTCTGCCGGGTTGACTCTGGTTTTCGGCATCATGCAGGTCATCAATCTGGCCCATGGCAGTTTCTACATGATCGGTGCCTATGTGGCAGCCACGGTGGCAGCTCGCAGCGGCAGCTTTCTGCTTGGCATGGCTGTGGCGCTGCCGGTTGCAGCGGCCGTGGGAATGACCGTGGAACTGACGGTACTGAGACGTCTTTATAAACGTGATCATCTGGATCAGGTGCTGGCCACCTTTGGTCTGATCTTTTTTTTCAATGAACTCACAAGGATAATCTGGGGCAGACAACCGCTGTTCATGGATATTCCAGCATGGCTGGGCGGGGCTGTGGAACTTCTGCCGGGTGTTCATTACCCTGTTTACCGGCTGGCAATTATTCTGGTTGGCGTTCTTGTTGCCCTGTTTCTCTATCTCCTTTTTTCCAGGACCAGGTTGGGGATGCAGATCCGGGCCGGTGCCAGCAACCGGGAAATGGTGGCAGCACTTGGTGTGAATATCCGCTTGCTCTACACCCTGGTTTTTGGTCTTGGTACCATGCTTGCAGCCCTTGCAGGCATCATGGCCGGTCCAATTCTTGCCGTGGAAGCAGGAATGGGAGAATCCATCCTAATCCTTACCTTTGTGGTGATCGTGATCGGTGGTATCGGTTCTGTGCGTGGTGCCCTTATCGGCGCCCTGCTGGTTGGCATGGTGGATACCATGGGACGCGCTTTTCTTCCTGATGTCCTTCGTTTTGTCTTCAGCCCGGCCACTGCTGATACCCTGGGCGCATCCCTTTCTTCCATGTCCGTTTATATCTTCATGGCCATGGTTCTGACCTTTAAACCTGCCGGTTTGTTCCCGGCCCATAACTGATGGCCGTCCTGGGTGCTGGTAACTGCAATGATTAACCGGAAAGCAGTCATAAACGTACTTGGCCTGCTGATTTTTCTCCTGCTGCCACCACTTACTCAGCTGTTCGGGCAGGAATATCTCCTCTCTCTGTTCAGCCGTATTCTCATTTATGGCCTTGCCGCAGCGAGCCTTGATCTGATACTTGGCTATGGCGGAATGGTCAGTCTTGGCCATGCAGTGTTCATGGGAATTGGCGGATACAGCGTAGGAATCCTTGCTTTTCACAGCTATGAGTCGACTGCGTTTATGAGCTGGCCGCTGCTTATCAGCGGCACTGAAAACGCCTTGCTGGTCTGGCCGGTTGCAGTTCTTGCCGCTGCCTTCTTTGGACTGGTTACTGGAGCGATATGTCTGCGTACCAAGGGTATGCATTTTATCATGATCACTCTGGCATTTGCCCAGATGGCCTATTATTTCTTTGTCTCACTTTCCACCTATGGCGGCAGTGACGGTCTCAGTCTTTATAATCGCAACACTATGCCTCTGTTTGATCTGGGCAGTGATGTCACTTTTTATTATCTTTGCCTTGGTATTCTGCTGGTTTTTCTTCTCATGGGCCATCGTCTGATGCAATCCCATTTCGGGCGGGTCATCAGCGGATGCCGGGAAAACGAGCAACGGGTGCAGGTACTGGGCTTTGCCAGTTATCGCTATAAACTGGCCTGTTACACCTTTGCTGCCGCTGCTGCAGGACTTGCCGGAGCATTGCTTGCAAATCAGGGTGAATTTGTGAGTCCCGGCCTCATGCACTGGACCAAATCCGGTGAGATAATGGTCATGGTACTGCTTGGCGGCATGGGCACCCTCACAGGACCGGTGCTTGGTGCTGCCACACTTCTTCTCATGGAAGATTTCCTTGCCATGTATACTGAACACTGGATGGTGATACTTGGACCGTTTTTGATTGTTGTGGTTTTATTTGCCAAAAGAGGTCTGTATGGGCTGCTCACGGGTGCTGGAGGCAGACATGACTGATTTATTGCTGAAAGCCGATGGCCTGTGTAAACATTTTGGAGCCCTGCAGGTGTGTAATAATCTTCATTTGGGCGTTGAAAAAGGAGAGCTCCATGGTTTGATCGGTCCCAACGGTGCGGGAAAAACAACGGTGCTGAATCTGATCAGTGGTCTGCTGACTCCGGATGACGGAAAACTGTTCCTGGCCGGTTGTGATATCTCCAGAACTTCTGTACATCACCGTGCCCGTCTTGGTCTTGCCCGTGCCTTTCAGGTAACCTCGCTCTTCAACAGTTCTACGGTGCTTGAGAATTTATCCATGGCAGTCCAGGCACATCAGGGCAAGGGTTTTCATTTCTGGTCCAATGCTGCCCGTGACCGGCAGATTCTGGAACCGGCATCTGCTGTGATGGAACGCATGGGGCTGGCAGACAGGGGGAATATCCCTGCAGGAAGCCTTTCACACGGAGAGAGGCGGCAGCTGGAGATGGGCATGGCTCTGGCCACACAACCTGCCATGTTACTCCTTGATGAACCCATGGCCGGACTGGGGCCCGGCGGCAGCCTGAAGCTTTCCGAATTGATCAGTGACCTCAAGGGTGAAATCACCATCCTCCTGGTTGAGCATGACATGCAGGCTGTTTTTTCCCTGGCCGACCGGATATCGGTGCTGGTTCAGGGTGAAGTTGTGGCCACTGACACACCGGATGCGATCAGGAAAAACAAACTTGTCCAGGAAGCCTATCTCGGGGGAACATGATGCTACGTCTTGCGGATATAGAAACTGGATACGATGCAGGCCTTGCCCTGTTTGGCGTGAGCCTTGAGGTGAGAGAAGCGGAAGTCGTCGCCCTCCTTGGTCGTAACGGGATGGGAAAAACCACGACTATCCGTTCCATAATCGGCCTGACTCCGCCCCGTTCCGGGACAATTCAGTTTAATGGCACAGAAATCCAGAATCTTCCCAGCTACAGGATTGCCCGTCTGGGCATTGGTCTTGTGCCGGAAGGCAGACAGATCTTTCCAACCTTAAGTGTGCGTGAAAACCTGCTTTGCGTGGCAGCAAACAGCACCGGTCAGAATGACCCTTATACGCTTGAGCGTGTTTTTTCCATTTTTCCACGACTGGCAGAGAGGCAGAAACAATACGGTGGCAGCCTGTCCGGTGGTGAGCAGCAGATGCTGGCCATAGCAAGAGCCCTTATGATCAATCCTTCTCTGCTGCTTCTTGATGAAGCCACCGAAGGCCTTGCACCGCTCATCTGCCTGGAGATCTGGCAGGGGTTGGAGATTTTGAAGAAACGGGGCCTTTCCATCCTGGTGATAGATAAAGATATCGAGTCTCTCCTTGATATCAGCGATCGAACCTATATCATGGAGAAAGGTAGAATTGTCTGGACGGGTGATAGCCATGGAGACAATCTGACCACAGACCTCAAGATGCGCTATCTTGGCGTTTAGGCATAAGTTCTCAGTAGAGTGACTGTTGTAATTATTTTTGCTCTGCCTGTCCTCCCTTTCCGGTTTTTCTGAATTTTTCCCAAAAATAGAGTATAATAGAATCTAGTGGCTGAAGATTAACTTGTGCATTGGTGCGATGTGATGGAATTTCCATCAATCATAGCCGGAACCGGCAGGTGAATCCCATGAAAGACGAGCAAAAGTCAAAGTCACAACTCATTGCAGAGCTCAAATCATTACGCCTGCAACTTGCCCATGATCTTTCTGACCCAAATCATTCC
The DNA here is from genome assembly GCA_015662865.1 of Desulfocapsa sulfexigens. Taxonomy (GTDB): domain Bacteria; phylum Desulfobacterota; class Desulfobulbia; order Desulfobulbales; family Desulfocapsaceae; genus Desulfocapsa; species Desulfocapsa sulfexigens_B. The sequence goes on along the minus strand of DQTH01000280.1, from coordinate 1,060 downwards.
AATAATGCGCTGTGCATTGAAAAGGACAAGCTGAAGAGTATTCTGGAAGCAATGGTGGATGGTGTGACCATTGTTAATGAGAATTATACTATTCAATATGTCAATCCTGCCCTGAAAAAGGACTTCGGTGAGCCTGCAGGCCGAAAGTGTTTTGAGTATTTTCACAGGAAAAAAGAAGCCTGCCAGGACTGTATGAATTCCGAAGTTTTTTCCGGAAAGATCAAGCGTTGGGAGTGGCATTCGGAAAAAACCGGAAAAACATACGATCTGATCGATACTCCCTTGAGAAATCTTGACGGCAGTGTTTCAAAATTAGAGATATTCCGCGATATTACTGATAAAAAACGTGCAGAAAAAGAGTTACAGCAAAGCAGGCAACGATACAAACTTGCCACAAATGCGGGTCAGGTCGGGGTGTGGGACTGGAATCTTGAGACAGATGAAATTTATATGGATTCCTGCCTGAAAGCACTTTTCGGGTACGAACAGTCTGAATCATGTAATAACATTGCCGACTGGGAAAAGTTTGTACACCCTGATGATGTGGCTCTGCTGCAGAGCAAAGTGGAAGAACATCTTGACGGGCGAAATCCTTTCTTCGAAGCGACACACCGGATAATTCATAAAGATGGCAGTGTTCACTGGATGCATGCCCGGGGAACAGCCATATATGATTTAGATGGCAAAGCATATCGGGTGGTAGGGACGAGCAATGATATCACCAGGCGAAAACTGGCGCAGGATATGCTGAAAAACCGTTCCCGCGAACTGGGCTTGTTGAACAGCGCTGGCAAGGCACTGGTTTCAAGTCTGGAGCTGGATCAGGTTCTTGCCACGCTTTTGGATGAGGTACAGGAAATTATCGGGCTTACATCCTGTTCTATCTGGCTCACAGATAAAGAGACTGGTGATCTGGTGTGTCAGGAGGCGGTTTCTCAGGGAAACCAGGAAGTACGTGGCAATATTCTAGACTGAAGTTCCATCACAAAAACAGTAAACATATCCTGTAATATCAAGAAGATATTTAAAAATGAAAATGCACACTCCTGTCTACATTTTA
>DQTH01000162.1 GCA_015662865.1 Desulfocapsa sulfexigens | reverse complement strand
CTGGATGCCCAAGAAATCGACCTTCTGGCTGAACGTGGGGTTAAGGTCTCACACTGTCAGGAATCGAATATGAAACTTGCATCCGGGACAGCACCGGTCGTCAAAATGCTTGAAGCCGGAATCAATGTTGGAATTGGAACAGATGGCGCAGCCTCCAATAATGATGTGGACATGTTTGGCGAGATGAACACGGTTGCCAAGATTCATAAGGTTGCCTGCATGGATCCCACTGCCATGAATGCGGAACAGACCCTCCATGCTGCAACCCTTGGTGGTGCGGAAGCTTTAGGTGTCGATACAGACACAGGTTCCCTTGAAACTGGTAAAAAGGCTGATATCATTGTACTGAATATGAACCAGCCCCACCTTACGCCACTGTATAACATTCCTTCACATCTGGTATATGCTGCGCGTGGTGCAGATGTTGTCCATTCTATCATTAACGGTCGTGTTGTCATGCAAGGTCGGGAACTTCAGAGCCTTGACGAAGACAGGATACTTGCCCGGATGCAGGAAATCGGGCAGAGTATGGCCAAATATGGAAAGGATTGACATTCTGGCATTACTGCTCTACATTTACATGTTAGTATCTTACAGAATTTTTTCTCGGAGTCTGTGCTTAGCCGTTTTTTCAAAGAAAATATTCTCAGAAGGTACTTATCCCCTCTTTGTGGGGTGTTAGAAATTACTCTCGCTTTTTTGAAGAGGAATTACAGGATACTTTTGAATGCTTAGTATTTGTTTGGTGGTACCTGTGAATTTCTATTAAAGCAGTTAAACTTGATATTATTTATAGAGGTAGATTTATGTTTGGACTTGGCATGCCGGAACTGATTGTTATTCTGGTTATTATCGTCATCATATTCGGGGCTGGAAAACTTCCTGAAATCGGATCTGGGATCGGTAAGGGCATTAAGAATTTCAAAGATGCCACAAAAAAAGAAGACGACCCAAAGAAGATAGATGACGACGACTCAAAAAACGAATCTTAATTGTTTGAGCCTGATAAAAATAAGACACTTCACTTCCCGATAACTGGAGAAAACAATGTTTGGACTCGGAACCCCTGAACTGGTAGTAATTCTGGGAATAGCTGTACTTGTTTTTGGCGGAAAAAAACTCCCCGAAATCGGATCCGGCCTGGGAAAGGCTATTTCTTCATTCAAAAAGGGTATAAATGACATTGAAGAAGGCGGAAAAAATATTCTGGACGACGTTCCAGGTGTTAAGGAAGTGTCCGCAGTAAAAGATAAGGTTGATGCAGTAAAGGATCTCGGAAAAATTCTTAAATGACGAACTGAGCTTAATTACTCAATAGTTGCTTTACCAGGGAGAGCCGCAGACGGTTCTCCCTTTTTTATGTCCTTATCTCTCTTGACAAGAAGCTCTGTTCTGAAATACTCTTATAGATAGAAAAAGCTTTCTGCAAAATGAAAACCTCTCTTTTTACAAAGGCCTGTTATGTCTAACCGTCGCAATTACGAACGCCACTTGATTCGCAAATTTGCTCTTCTAAAACTTGCAAACGGTGAAGTCATTGAAGGCGAGACCCGTGACCTGAGCGCCGGTGGAGCGTTCATTGAATGCGAACCTGATATTGACCTTGAACAGGGAACAAAGTGCAGCATCAGCCTGACCCTTGACGAAGAGGATGAAAAACTGATAACTGAGATTTATGGCTACATCATCCACAGTGATGAGGATGGGCTGGGTTGTAATTTTCTTAAGGTCAACTCAACATACTATCAGTACATCAGAGAATTGTACGACTGACGGACCGTCTATTTTTCACACTCTTTTTTTACCTCTGAGGATGGAAGTGCCAGACATTCTGTCAGAAGTTTCAGTTCTTCTTTGTTGAGTGTTGCTCCCCGCCTCTTAACCATCCGTTTCAAAGTTGCTTTCCAGCGTCTTTTTGAGTATTTCCCAACTTTAATACAAACCCGGCTTAAATAATGACAGGATTGACAACGTTTCTGCAGGAGTTCGGCACAACCAATGGCAGACTCACCCTGAGAAGCAAATACAGCTCCAGTAAAAAAAAGATACACAGCAAAAAAAACAACCAGTCTCATCGTACTTTCCTTCTCAGTTCATTTTCCTGCATCAATTATAAATCCTGTCTGCATCTCTGTCCTGAATGACAAATACCTGGTCAGCCGGGAGAGATTTTTTCTGTTCTTGCCGCCACAGAGGTAAGTTCTCTTTCTTTCTGCCACTGGGGAAACAGGGTTTCAATGAAACTATTATTATCCCGCTCTTCCTTTCTGGACAAACGAAGCCTGGCCAGAGCCTGCACTTCAGCCTGGCGGGTGGCTATCATCTCTCTTAAAAAAAGTCGGGAGTCTGTTTCTTTCTCCTGGGCAGGTATTCCCGGAAAATTATCCTCTTCCCCGTGAGCAGCAAGTTTAATCTCCTGCATGGGTCTTACTTCTCCATCCTCAGTCAAAAAAATGCCTGTTGCCGCGACCTCGCCAAGCAAACGATTCTGGCGATTTTTTAATTGAAAACTACTCTTGTCGTGGGTCAGACAAATTGCTCCGACTCCTGCTTCAGCAAGGCTCATCATTCGAGTCTCTTCTGGTCTCCATATCCTGAGGCTGGAGAATATCGGATCATTTTCATCGATCCAGTCATTCAAGTCAAGATCATACTTTGCAAGTTCCTGAAAACCGTGTCCTGTTGTAGGGCCAAACAATTCTCTTCCGTCAGTAATCTTCTGGTCATTGTTCAAATCAAGGGCCAGGAATCCAGTTCCTGGCCGCAGTGAACAGAGTTCATCGTTCTCTCCATCGTAATTCAGATCAAACAGAAAACTACGATTCACAAGACTTCTTAAATCACAATCAAAATTAAAAACCAGTGGATCCATGAGAATTCCCGGTGCAGACTGCCAAGCAACACTTTCTTTGACTACGGATTCCCTTTCCATGGTCAACTGCAGTGAGAAATCGATATTCCTGCCATCGGCCAGTTGCGCTGAACCTTTTGAAGTTACGGACACCTTCTCATACTCATAACGTGTTGAATGGGCAACAAATGAAAAGGCCATCTGCCGGCCCGGAGGATTCACAGGCTCGGAAAACACAAGTTTATCCTGATTCTTCAGGCTGTCTATATGACGAATTCGGGTTCGCAGCCCCACAACCCCTTCAACCATTTTCTCCACAACCTGTTGTGCACTGGTCTCATAGTTTTTCTCTTCCTGTGGACATTGCACCTTACTGCTTGCACAGAGTTCCTGAGATTGTTTGTTCTCCTCAACTTTTTCATACCTGGCATTCAGCATGCCTGGGAGGTTCAACCGAAATTCCGGTTGCCCTTCTTCTTTTACTGTTCCTGCCTGTCCAAACTTTTTTGTCGCTTCCTTGCGCTCTACAGACGCATCCATGCTAAGCTGTGAAGTATTAATTTTCATCACTTCCCCTGCGTCATTTTTTGTGGCTGTTGCCAGATTTTTCTCCTCCATTTTTACGAAAAAGAATCTCATCTATTCGTATCGGTAATTCCGACGATTTGTTAAGGGCTGTCTGGCCCTTTCATCTTGACAAAAAATTAGTTTCATTGTAAGCATCTTGGTTCGCCTACTTTTTTTCATTTCTTGAAATCGAATAAAATTAGGACTTATACAAGATAAACTATCGTTTTTTCACTTTAATCTTATCAGGAGTAATGCATGTGTCGTTTAGCCCTGAAAACAGCCAGCGAGGCCTTCTCTCCATACGAAGTGCTACAGGCAATGGAGGCCATGCAGGAAGGTTACGATGGCTCCGGCCTTGGACTTCTCTTGCGTGGTCTGGATTTCGAAGATTTTAAATATAACTCGAAGTTCCCTATCCTCTCGGGTATCGCCCATTCTGAGGAATCCTGGCATCGTCTGAACAGCTTCATGGAGAATCGGGGTTTTGAGCTGAAATATGATCATGAGTTTGAAACCAGACCGGAACTCATTGAAGCCACTGATCGGTACCGATATTTCCTTCGCGCCTATAAGATGCCTGCTTCATTGTCAGACAAGACTAAGGACGAAATCGAAAACGAACTGATGCTCACTCGCCTGGCGCTCCGTAAAGATGGTGAAGATCATGGTAATGACCTGACCGTTTTTTCATTCTGGCCGGATGTTGCCACCATTAAAGAAGTTGGCTGGCCCCTTGATATCGGTAATGCTCTCAACCTGTCCGACAACCGGATTAAATCCCGTGTATGTATGGCGCAGGGCAGACAGAACACCAACTATGGAATCAATCTGTATGCATGTCACCCATTCTTTATTCAGGGTATAGCCACCATGACCAACGGCGAGAACACAGCTTTTGTTCCCATCCGTGACTGGCTGCTCGGCAAGCATTTTCCCGGATACACCGGATACCAGAGTGACTCAGAGACATTTACTCACATTCTCCACTACACTCTGAAAAAGCTGAAACTTCCTCTGCAGGCCTACAAACATATCATCACCCCGCTTCGTGGTGATGAACTGATAAACCATCCTCAGGGAAAATTTCTCACCGGCCTGCGCGACAGCTGCCGACGTCTGATAATAGACGGCCCCAATGCAGTCATCGCCACCCTGCCTGATGAATCCTGCATGCTGGTCATGGATCAGAAAAAATTGCGGCCTGCCACTGTTGGCGGCAGACCGGGTGCCTGGGCATTTGCATCAGAGATGTGCGGAGTGGATGCCATGATTCCCGACCGTGATCCATCACTTGATTTCCAACCCATGCGTGAACACACAATCATTGTACCACCAGAACGAAAGGAACTGACAATATGGTCTCAGCACGATCCGTATCCGTTGGACCAGGCAGCTTAAGCTACACTGACCTGCCCTGGATAATCCAGCACCGCGAAGACAGATGTACCCTCTGCGGCCACTGTACCGCAGTTTGCCCGAAGGAGGCCATCTACCTCGCCTATAGAAGACAGAGGATGCCCAAGCTCGACGTCCTCAAAAAGAAACGCGGCAATGAATACCGTACTTTTGTCGGTATCCGTCAGAAACCGAACATGGCCAATGCCTGTATAGGTTGTTCCATGTGTGCCATGGTCTGTCCCAACGAGGCCATTGTACCGGTTCCCAACACCAATGAGCATCGGACACTCTTTTTTAATAATCAGAAGGGTGAACCCATGAAGCGTGGTGGCCGCCGTAATAAGGTTGGCCCCACCCTGCTTGACCGCATCATGTTCAACCGTATTTCAATGCTCACCGATCCGGCTCTTGATGCCGGACGCCATGAGTTCAATGTTACAACCACTCTTGGTCGTACCCTTGATCCTGAAGAGTTTCTGAAACGTACCCGTGAAGGCGGCTGGATTCCACCAACACGGGAAATTTTCCCCTTTGTGATCGGTTCCATGTCCTTTGGTGCCCTGTCTCCAAATATGTGGCTGGGCCTGCTCCAGGGTGTCGCATACTGTAACGAAGTACTTGGTATCCCGGTTGTCATGTGCACCGGTGAAGGCGGCTGCCCGCCATGGGTTTTGAAGAGCCCCTATCTCAAGTACATAGTACTGCAGATTGCGTCCGGTTATTTTGGATGGGATGAGATCATCCGTGCCATTCCTGATATGCAGTGTGACCCTGCTGCCATTGAAATCAAATATGGCCAGGGTGCAAAACCGGGAGATGGCGGATTGCTGATGTGGTTCAAGGTTTCCAAACTGATTGCCCGTCTGCGCGGTGTACCTGAAGGTGTAGATCTTCCTTCACCTCCTGTTCATCAGACACTCTACTCCATCGAAGAATCGGTAATGAAGATGATCCAGACCCTGTCCACAGCTTTTGGACACAAGGTCCCGATCTATCCGAAAATCTCCGCTTCAACGAGTGCCAAATCAGTACTGAACAACCTCGTACGTAACCCCTATGCCGGTGGTTTACTGATAGATGGTATTGATGGTGGAACAGGCGCTGCCTATAACGTTTCCATGGATGCAACAGGACACCCCATTGCTTCCAATGTGCGCGAATGTTATCTGGATCTGGTTGCCCAGGGTAAACAGAATGAAATTCCGATATTTGCTGCCGGCGGCATCGGTAAAAACGGCAATGTGACCCAGAACGGCATGGCACTTATCATGCTTGGCGCGTCAGGTGTTCATATTGGTAAATACATTATGCAATCTGTTGCTGGCTGTCTTGGGAATGAGAAAAACCGATGTAACGTCTGTAACGTCGGAATCTGCCCCAAAGGTATCACAAGCCAGAACCCGAAACTGTATCGCCGTCTTGATCCTGATCTGGTTGCCGAGCGGGTCGGAGAAGTCTTTATGTCCATTCGTACTGAGATGAAAAAGATCATGGCACCGCTGGGACGCTCGCAATCCTTGCCGGTTGGCATGTCTGATGCTCTGGGCATTGGAGACAAAGATGCAGCTGACAGGTTGAATATCAAATACGTTTGTTAATAGTTTTCTATTTTTTGCGATCAGTTTCAGGAAAAGGGAATAGCTCTCTTCCTGAAACTGATAGCTGAAAACAGAAAGCTTTCTTTAAGAAGGAGTTTTCCGTGAGTGCGACTGTTGTAAAAGGCCTGGATGAGAATGGCCACAGAATCAGTTCCATGGAATTTGAAACCATGGTTCAGGCCGCTGCCGAAAAAAGTAATACCATACAAATAGAATCCATGGGTCAGCATAACCTTGGAATTCGACTGCAGCGTGCAGATGGCTTGTCCATTACGGTCTCAGGACCGACAGGACAGCGTCTTGGATGTATGGGCATGCCAGGTACTACTATCACCTGTAATGGTGCTGCCAGTGATGATGTTGGATACCTCAATATCGGTGCTGAAATAACTGTACTTGGTGATGCAACCAATGGTGTCTGTAATGCCATGGCCAATGGCAAGGTCTTTATTCGCGGATCCATTGGTGCCAGAGGTCTTACCATGACCAAATGGAACCCTGATTATGAAAAACCCGAACTCTGGGTTCTTGGTTCAGCAGGTGATTCCTTTGCCGAATTCAACTGTGGAGGTCTGGCTGTTGTTTGCGGAGTTGATGCTAAAAACCCAGACAATGTTCTTGGCTATCGTCCCTGCGTCGGTATGGTTGGTGGAACCATTTTTTTCCGCGGCAAAACAGATGGATCCTATTCCAAAAACAATGCTCGCCTTGCTCCACCAACTGATGAACAATGGCAATGGCTTGAAGAAAACATGCCAGCCTATCTTGCCAAAATCTCACGTGAAGAGCTGAAAGACTCACTTCTTATTCGCGGCGAGTGGCAGGTACTGAATGCTGTTTCTCCCCAGGAAAGAGCACTGATTTTCTCCGGTCCCATGCCCATGGCAGAATTTCGCAACAAACACTGGAACAAGGCGTTTGGCGGCGGAGATCCTCTGCGCGATTTGGCACCCGGTCTTGACCGCAGCCCCATAGGTGCAGTACCCACAGGCGACTTGAGACGCAAAAAACCCTTCTGGGCCAACCGTGAATCAGCGGCTCCTTGTACCTATTACTGCCCTGTACATATTCCGACAGTTGACCGTCTTCGTCTGATACGTGAAGGTCTGATTGATGAAGCCTACGAAATGCTTCTCCGCTACAGCCCGTTACCTGCTTCTGTCTGTGGTTCTGTCTGCCCGAACCTCTGTATGGAAAACTGCTCCCGCCAGGAAGTGGATGATCCAATTGAAGTTCAGGTTCTTGGTCGTGCCGTGGCTGGTGCGAAATCTCCGGAAGTTGCTCCATCACTTGGCAAGAAAGTCGCCATTATTGGTGGTGGGCCTGCAGGAATGAATGCTGCCTGGCAACTTGCCCATGCAGGTGTTGAGGCCCATATCTTTGAAAAAGACAGCTTCATCGGCGGAAAACTTGCTCAGGTAATTCCATGGGAGCGTCTTTCACAGGCAATCTGGGATCAGGAAATAAAACGTTTTCTCGATACACCGAACATCCATACCAATCTTGGTGTGGATATGACTAAAGAAAAATTTGCTCAGCTCAAAGAAGACTTCGACTATGTAATCGTTGCAGTCGGAACCCATGAGCCGCGCAAAATTCCATTCCCCGGACATGAAACTGTTATTCCGGCACTGGATTTTCTTAAAAAAGCAAAAAGCGATAATCCCGGCAAGGTCGGTAAAGAAGTGGTCATTATCGGAGCCGGAAATGTTGGCTGTGATGTTGCCTGCGAGGCTTACCGCCTGGGCGCTGAAAAAGTAACCCTCGTAGATATCCAGAAGCCCCTTGCCTTTGGAAAAGAAAAAGAAGCTGCAGAGGCACTTGGAGCTAAATTTCGCTGGCCTGTTATGACCAAAGAAGTTACTCCCGAAGGTCTTGTAATGGACACTGGGGAGGTCATTCCGGCTCAAACTGTGATCATTTCCATTGGTGATGTACCCAAACTGCAGTTCCTGCCCGACTCCGTGGAAACACTCACCGTCGGTGGTGCTGCATGGCTGAAAACAGATGAAGCGCACCTGACCACTGACGCGAAAGTTCTGGCCATTGGTGATGTTGAACGGCCTGGTCTTGCCACCAACGCGCTGGGCGCTGGAAAGACTGCTGCTGAATATATTGTTTCCCAGTTTAAGGGTGTTGAATGGAAACCTTTTACCAAAGAGGTTATCACCCAGCAGGCACTTACCATCACCCATTACACTCCGGAAAACGAGCACGAGCACTCACAGCAGGATTCTGCTGAACGCTGTCTCTCCTGCGCATCATGTCGTGACTGCCATCTTTGCGAGACCATATGCCCCGAGGCTGCCATCACCCGCCGCGAGCTTAATTTCTCTCACACAAATGGCTATGAGTCCGGACTTGGAGCCTCTTACGAGTATGTTTCAGATGATAAAAAATGTATTGCATGCGGTTTTTGTGTCGATACCTGTCCATGTGGTATCTGGACGATGAAAACCTTCTAATACGCTTCAAGCTGTAGTAATCTGCTGGAAAAAACTTCCAGTTGACTAGCAATACATTGGTTTAAACGAAAAAGCCTTCAGGAAGAATCCTGAAGGCTTTTTTTATTTTCCAGCTTTCCGTCCGTCTACGGATGAATGACTAACAAAAAATTGCTGAGCTTTGTACGTATTCAGAAATGTTGCTCCATGTGGAACTCAGCAGAAAAGGTCTTTTTGTTACTGACAGCCTTGTGGAAACTGGATCGGAATCTACGCTTACCTCCCACCTTCGCGGGAATGACCTATAGCAGATCCTGCGTCACTCCCGCTGAGGCCGGAAGTCCAGAATGTTGCTGGTTGAGTTTCGGTAAATGCCACTTTCAGAAAAAACTTGGATACTACTCAGACAGGCTGTTTCCGTAACAAATCAATAATTCTCTGCTCCAGAACTGACTGGGCAGTAAGTAGTGATCCGGTCTTCTGCTCGAGCAGACTCAACTCATTTCCATCTGAATCTTCCCTGATTCGAGTACAAAGATAATTAAGACAAAAGACAGGCTTAAAAAGCAGAATACAACCTGTTCTGCCAAGAAAACAGCACTCCACTTCGTCATCACGAACAAGTTTTACATCCACACCGGCGAGAATGTTCATGAGAAGCTGCAGGGCATCATTATTTTCGTGTCCCATGTAGGCACTGCAACATCCACCTTTTGGCATTGCCGCACAATGGGAGCAGGTTATACCCATCTCCATTGCACCCATGTGTGTATCAAGTTCCTCAACTGCTGCTTTAACCGCTTCCAGCTGTTCCTGAATACTGTTGTGCGCAAGCAGGAGGCTTCCAAATTCTTCTGCAAGCCTCTCTGCCTTTTTCAGTTTGTCGCTGCCATCACCAGAGTAGCATGTCTTAATTATTTCCTGGTAGTCCATTATCTCTTCTCAGGGTTTAGTTGTTCCGGCCATAAAGTTCTTCCAGATCGGTGCAGCAACAATGCCGCCACTTTTTCCTTTGCCAAGGCTCTTGTTATTATCATAACCAAGCCATACCCCCCCAAGACGACTGCCGGAAAAGCCAACAAACCAGGCATCCCTGTTTTCATTGGTAGTACCGGTTTTACCTCCTGATACATTTTTCAGGCCTGCGGCCCTTTTACCAGTGCCTCTTTTAATGACTTCAATGAGGATGCCCTTCATTTCCCTCGCCACTGCAGGGCTTAAAACCTGTTTCCCAATTGGTTTTGCGCGAAAGATTTTTTTTCCTTCATTGGTATCTATAGCGCTGATAAGAGTCGGTGAAAAATATTTCCCGTTACAGACAAAAGGAGAATAGGCAGCAGTCATTTCAAGCAATGATACTCCAGTTGCCCCAAGGGCAAGAGAAAGATCGGAGGTGACTGGAGAGCTGATGCCAAAACGTTTAGCTAGCTTTTGTACCCTTTTGATTCCCACATGCTGAAGCAGTTTAATGGCAATGATGTTTCTTGATTTCACCAGTGCTTCGCGCAACGTTGTTCTTCCAAAATGTTTGCCTGAAAAATTCCTGGGTTTCCATGTCTTGCCGTCATGCCCCGGAATGGACAGAGGAGAATCAATGAGTGTGGAATCAGAGGAATATCCTTTTTCAAAAGCTGCAGCATAGAGAAGTGGCTTAAACAGTGATCCGGCTGACCGCCTGCCCTGAGTTGCGCGGTCAAATGCACTTTTATTGAAATCACGTCCGCCGACCAGAGCCCTCACCCTACCGTTGCAGGCATCAAGTGAAAGTATTGCACCCTGCACCTTTTTATTTCCCGGAAACGATGATTTTATTCCGAGCCGAAGAGCGGATGCGGCCTGTTTTTGCTGCCCGGGATCCATGGTAGTACGAATCCTGACTCCTGCACGGTTCAGCGATTGCCCGAGTATTCTTTCAGCCTGCTTCCTCACAAGTTGTACAAAATATCCGTTCACGCCCTTTTTTGCACTACTGCTCCCGGCCAGTGACAAAGAACGGGAATAGGCACGCCTTGCGGCCCCTGCACTGATGTATCCATCGGCAGCCATCCTGTTCAGTACGTAACGTTGCCTGTTCCTGGCAGCCTTCAGATTTTTATGGGGAGAATAACGGCTGGGTGCCTGGGGAAGTCCGGCAAGAATGGCCGCCTCTCCAAGGCTTAAATTCTTTGCCCGCTTGCCGAAATAAACCTGAGAGGCCGCTTCCACGCCATATGCACCACTGCCAAGGTAGATTTGATTGAGGTAAATATGAATAATGTCGTCTTTACTGAGCAGCGTATCGATACGCCAGGCAAGAATGGCCTCTTTAAACTTACGAAGATAGGTCTTCTCCGGAGTCAGCAGCAGAGATCGGGCTACCTGCTGGGTGATTGTTGATCCTCCCTGCCCCCTGCGTCCGCTTCGCAGATTATTGACAGCTGCACGAAAGACAGACCAGAGATCAAGGCCGGGATGCTCATAAAACCGACTGTCTTCAGCTGCCACAAACGCTTTTGGAAGATAGGAAGGCATCTGTGACAATGAAACAACCGTCCGGTTTTCCGTAAAAATACGCTCAATAACCTTGCCATGACGATCGAGAATCTCAGAAGCCTGAGATGGCTGATACTCTGCAATGGTCCTGATATCCGGAATCTTCAGAAGAGACAGAATAAGGAGCAAACCACCGAGAAAGAGGGTTAAGGTGAGACTGACGCCAAAAAGAAAGCCAATGATATGTTTTTCATTGAGCGGCTTTTTACGCACCTGTTTTGGTTTTGAGGTGCGACGCCGGGCAGGTTTCTTTTTTGTAGGGGGCACGATATCAGAAGCCGGAAATCAGAAGCCGAAAGTTCAAACAGTGTCCCCCTGGCACTGAATTTCTCAACCAAATACGCCTTTGAGGAAGAAGAAAAATACCATGGCCATGACTGCTCCTGCCGGCAGGGTGACAATCCAGGAAATTATGATATTTAAAACGACTCGCAGATCAAGTGCACCTATTCCACGGGCAAGACCGACACCAAGAACAGAGCCAACCAGAATATGTGTGGTCGATACCGGCAGGCCGGTACGGGATGCAAGCACAACAGTACTTGCAGCAGCAAGTTCAGCGCAGAATCCACGCGATGGCGTGAGTTCTGTGATTTTGGTACCAACGGTCAGCATTACTTTATAGCCAAGGGTTACAAGGCCCGCAACAATTCCGGTACCACCAATAAACAATATCCACACAGGCATTTCAGCCTTCTGCATAACCTCACCACCGGAGGATACAATACTGATAACTGCAGCAAGGGGCCCGATACCGTTTGCAACATCATTGGATCCATGGGCAAAAGCCATGGAACAGGCTGTAAAAAGCATCATTGGAGTGAAAACCTTTTCCACACTGGCAAAATGGAAATCACGATCCGCTTCAGGATCTTCTTTCACCTTACGAATGAAAAACATGCCAATGGAGGCTGTCAGCATCCCAAATAAAATTGCAAGTCCAAAGCTCTGGGCTGCTGAGAGTTCAATATGTAAATGTTTTAAACCTTTAAACAGGGTAACCAGAGAAATGACAAAGCCGACCAGAAAAATATAAAAAGGTGCATATCGTTTTGCGTTTTTTAAGGGATTGTCAGTGTTGAAAATCAGCTTCCTGGTGGATAAAACCAACAGAAAAGCAATGGTCCCGCCAATCAGAGGTGAAATCACCCAGCTGGCAACAATTTTACCGACTTTTCCCCAGTTCACCGCATCAGGCCCAATGCCGACAATGGCAAAACCAATGAGCGCACCGACAATTGAATGGGTGGTGGATACGGGCCATCCCCTGCTGGAGGCAATCATCAGCCACACAGCAGCAGCAAGTAATGCTGCAAGCATACCGAATACCAGAATCTCCGGTGTGGAAATAATAGCTGTGGGATCAATAATCCCTTTACGGATCGTTTTGGTAACATTCCCTCCTGCCAGCACAGCACCAGCAAATTCAAAAACAATTGCAATACCAATCGCCTGTTTTACTGTTACAGCGCCAGCTCCCACCGAGGTACCCATGGCATTGGCCAGATCATTTGCCCCAACTCCCCAGGTCATATACAGACCAAAAATCACAGCTAGCGCAATCAGGACTGTCCCATATGCAGCAATAACTTCCATTTTCTCTCTCTTTCTTTATTTGCAGGCGTTGAAAATCTGCCAGGAATGCAATCTTTTTTTACAAACTCTTCTTATTTGGATAAAAACAATAAAAGCCGATCAGCCATATTCTCGGCATGATCGGAAATGTTGCCGACCTCTTCTATTATTTTGTACCAGAACATGACAGATACCGGGTCAAGTTCCTTTTCAATACTGAAAAGTGTCCGATTTACCCTGCGCAGAATCTTATCAAGATTATGTTCACTTCTGCGAACACCAATGATCATATTAGTGACTTTATCGTGTTCTTTTCCACTGAATCCGACATGTACCAGCTCGTCCAGCTCTTCGATCATTGTCTTTGCCTGGGTGCAGATCTCCATGGTTCCTTCCAGGAGTTCGTCGAGTCCTTTTTTTATTGCTTCAGGGACTATCATATCCCGATTGACCAGGATCTGACTGATCTTCTCAATACCATCAGAAATAAAATCCTGCTCATGAATCAGGCTGAGAAGATCTTTCCGATCAACGGGCAACAACAGGGTTTTAGGCATATTATGACGATACGTGGACTTAATGCGATCCGCTTCTGTTTCCAGTTCTCCGATCCGTTCCGCCAGTTTTTCAACCTCCTCCAGATTGTTCCTGTAGAGAGCATCAAACAGAGCCGGCAGCAGTACAACACAGGAAAATACCTTCCTCATGTGCTCCTGAATCGGCTTGAACGGTGATTTTCGCAGTAAACCCGCCAGTGGATTTGTAGACATTGCAGCCATATATTATTCTCCAGTTCTAATAAGTTAACATCAGGAATTAAATAACAGCACCACAGCCATCATCAGATAGTTTCCAAAAAATCTAAACACTGTAAGGATATAGGGAAAAACTTTAAGTGGCTATTAATGAAAGTCAACTGGCAACATCCTGGACTCCCGCCTCCGCAGGAGTGATACCGAATTGGCTATATGTCATTCCCGCGAAGGCGGGAGGTAAGCGTAGACTCCGATCCAGTTTCCACAAGGCTTCTAGTAACAAAAAGCCTTTTTTGGGTGAGTTTCATATAGAGCCACAAAACTTCAAAATTTCATTTCATTTATTATCTTAGTCAAAGGCTCTGCCGGATAACTCAGGGGGATCATCTTTTTCTTAATCTGAATAAACAGACTCGGCCCTTCTTTACGGCCACTATATATAATATGATGCCCCTTAATATTGCCAGCATTTTTCCAAAAACTGTTGAATGGATCAAGGGGGGTGTGGCCGACAACAAATGGCGCCCGTTTGGGAAGTTTTAAGCTTTTGCGAAACTGCTTCACATCCCTCTTCTCATAGCCGGCAAGATAATGGGAACGCATCAGCCTGTTTGATAAAATTTCATGGCATATTTTCGGATACTTTCTGAGATTTATCAATTTTTTACGGCTGATGCTCTTGCGTGGCGGCGCAGCATGGCAGGCAGCACACGAACTTGTTTTCATGACCATGGGAAGCAAATCATAAAACTTCTGCATCTCCTCAACATACTCTTCACCACGAAGTTCCAGCAGCCGTTTACGCATTAACACCCCTTGAGAAACTCCGGTTTTGCAAAGCGAGTTGTCAAAAGTATCGTGATTTCCACGAAGATAAAAAAAATTCTCCGGAAAATGGGCCTTCATCGTAAAAATCAGATCCATCATAAGGATGGAACTGTCCATATTTTCCATTTCCTTTGGATCTTCAGGGTGGACGGCATCGCCCAGTATAACAAGAGAGGCACGATTCGCATCAAGGTGAGCCAGCAGACAATTTTCACTTAATATGACCAGAAAATTATCAACCTGGGCGTGAAGATCACCTGCAATGAGAAGTCTCTGTTCATCGGGGAGCTCCAGCAAGGCACCGGGCTCTCCGGATTCAGCTTTTTTCCGACAGGGTTCATTACTGAGAATTGCATTCACTTCCCTGATGGTGGTCAATGCCTCATCACGCGGCAACATGGTGATTGATTCCCCATAAATTTCCCGTATGCCAAGAATGGAATTGTATCGATTGGTACTGATCCGCTCACGTATATCCTGATCTTCATTGCGGACAACCTGAACAGCTGTTTTGTCATCGAGAGGATTAATTATCAGATCCCCTTTTACATTGGTTACCGTTAAATGCCTTCTGCCGACACTTTTGGAAAAATTAAAAATCTCAACATATTGTTGGTTATCTTTGCCGATGAGCACTCTTTCCCCAACCTTTATTCTGGCAAATCCGCGAATTGTGTTTGCAGAAGAGACTTTGGATGGAAAAATCAGCCAGTTCTTCTTAAGATTCTTTTTCTTGGCCCCGATGGGAATTTCAGGATGAAAGACAAGCCTCTGGTCGCCAATGATCATCTCAAATGTCTTGCCGTCATGGGGAATGCGGCATTCGCTTTTCAGTTCCTGAAGCTGGTCCGTTACCGTAAACCATTCAATGGCTTCCCGGCGAAGCATGAGAGATTTCCAGCCGGAAAGCGTACTTAAATTCGGTTTATGTTCAGACTCTGCCCTGGCCCATTTCGGCACATTCACATCAGCTTTTCCGGCAATACGCATGGGAGGTTTACCTATTTCTTCACGTACATAGACCTGCATTTGCGCCATGTGCATGTACAAGGCAACTTCACGGTAGATATCCAGCTGGCGTCTGACCATCCCAATAGTCAGGTTCTTATCAACCGGGAAATATCCCTCTTTATGCCTCTCCATACGTCGTTTGAAAATTACTTCAGGATCAGGGAGCAGAAACTCGAAGATGTAACGGGTTCGCCAGTTGGTCTGAAACATATTATTACTGACCGGAGGAATCTGAATCCTTTCGAGCTCCAGAAACAGCGGTTCTTCTGCTTCCAGCCACTCCTTGTCAAAAACCGTGAGGGCTTCGGAAAAGCCTTTGAACGGAAAACCAAGATGCACTTCCCGAGGACGATAGGTAAGGGTCTGATCTTTCCACCATCCCTTTCGGGTGAGGTCCACATAACCCTCATTCGGCCAGCCGTGCACTTTATTGATATAGTAGGTTTTGCCTGCTCCCGGAGGGCCTGTTACCACCAGTTGCACGAAACTCAACCTGGCAGGAAGCTTTACTCCACGGATATCCTGCAGGTCTTCTATGGGAACAAGATTTTTTTTCAGAGGATCGTTCATGGTTCCTAAAAAAATTAGATAAACAGCAAAAAACTGGTATATTACTTATCCCGATGGACTCGTACACACATTTTTTTCTATTCTGTCATTCCCGCGAAGGCGGGAATGACTTTATTTCAATACGTTCTGGATTTCCGCTTCCGCGGGAATGGCGGCACAGGGGACTTTTTACGATAACATCACATATATCCTGATAACGGCCACATTACCATGAAGCCCTGACCCGGGTAAACCGGATTCTTTTTTAATCCTGAACCCGTGACAGCCGTGTAATTTTTTTATATCTATAAAAAACGAAGTGGCCATTAACGAAACTCAATCAGCAACCTTCTGGACTCCCGCTTCCGCCGGAGTGACACGGGGGCGGCTATAGGTCATTCCCGCGAAGGCTGGAGGTAAGCGTAGACTCCGATCCAGTTTTCATAACGCTGTCAGTAACAAAAAACAAAAACAACCCATGTCCAAAATTCGTGTACTCCCGGAACAACTTGCCAACCGCATAGCTGCAGGCGAAGTTGTGGAACGCCCTGCTTCTGTTGTCAAGGAGCTCATTGAAAACAGCCTTGATGCCGGAGCTTCCAGAATCGAGGTTGAGATTGAAGGTGGCGGTACAAGACTGATCCGGATCATCGACAATGGCGAGGGCATGGATGAGGATGACGTTCTCCTCTGCCTGGAGCGCCACGGCACATCCAAAATTATTGCTGATGCGGACCTTGAAGCCATCAGTTCCCTGGGCTTTCGCGGAGAGGCAATCCCCTCAATTTCATCTGTTTCAAGGATGACAATCACCTCACGACACCAATCTGCAGAACTCGGCACCATTGCCATCCTGAATTACGGCAAACTTTATAAGGTTCATGAAACAGGATGCACAAAAGGAACAATCATAGAAATCCGAAATCTTTTCGGTAATACGCCGGCCCGCAGAAAATTTCTCCGCACAAAACGTACAGAGCTCAGCCACATTGCAGAAATTGTAAAAAACTACGGACTGGCTGCACCTGAAACGAGTTTTACCCTGCGTATTGATGGTAAACAGACACTGATGCTGGATGCAAATCAAAGCCTGGAGCAGCGCCTTGGTTCGATCCTTCATTATTCCGGTGAATTCATCCCGGTTGAGTACTCCGAGCCGGGCAGTTCCCTGCCCCGACTCTCCGGTTACCTGGTGCCACCTGATCAGCCTATCAAGGGATCTGCACGCATCAAGATTCTCGTAAACGGCAGATCCGTCAAGGACAGAATGCTCACCCATGGTGTGGCTGAAGGATTGCGTGGATTTCTGATGAAAGGCCACAACCCGGCAGGCCTGCTCCACCTGCATCTTGATCCTGCGGAGGTCGATGTGAATGTACACCCGACAAAACAGGAAGTGCGCTTCAGACGCAGCCGTGACATTCACCAGCTCATTGTTCAGGCCATCCGGCAGGGGATGCAGGAGTATCAGCAAACAATAAAAAATTCTTTTTTTACACCTCCTGCTGTGCAAAGCGGAACTACCAGTGCCTACAGAGAACCATTACCGCCATCACATCCGGTTCAGCCCCGTAAAATTTTTCCAGGCCCCACAAAACAGGAGCCTCCTCAGCAGCCTGCCTTTTCACAGCCCGCCCAACCGGCAACTGCGGAACCGGTTGTGCCGCCTCCTTCTGAGCCCTCACGTCCGCAACAGCGACCAGCCTCCCCGGAACCCGAGACTGTCTTCAACAGCCAGCCTCCACAGGGGCACGGCCTGAAAGTCATTGGCCAATATGATAATCTTTACATCTTTTGCCAGTCGGCTGATGGCCTGATTGTGATAGACCAGCATGCAGCACATGAGCGTCTGCTCTTTGAAAAACTAAAACAGCAGTTTTTACATGGCACAATTGCCCGCCAGACCCTGCTCTTCCCTGAAACCGTTGAACTCTCGGTTGCCGACACACAAAAGGTGGAACAGTATGGTGATGAAATCGATAAAATGGGATTCACCATACGCGAATTCGGCGGCAGCTCCTATGTGATCTCTGCAGTCCCTGCCCTAGGTAATCATCTGACACCATCTGAGCTGTTCCTTGATATTCTGGAACAGTTCGGCAGCTCGGAAAGTGGTAAACGAAAAGGCTCACTGCTGGAAGATGTACTGGCTTCCATGGCCTGCAAAGCCGCAGTAAAAGCAGGAGATGCTCTACCGCCTGAAGAAATCGAAGCACTCCTGAACAATATGGCAAAAGCAGATCTTTTTTCCCACTGCCCGCACGGCAGGCCGGTGCTGAAACAATTTTTGGCAAGCGATATCAAAAAATGGTTTCACCGTACCTGATGAAAAATTGGCTGAAGAAACATGTTTTGCTGCTTGCTGCCATTCTTCTCTGTTTTTTTCTCAGCAGTTGCAGTAAAACGCCTGTCAGACGTACCATGGAGACCACAGCCTACTGCGGTTGTTCAAAATGCTGCTCCTGGGAACGGGGTAACTGGAAATACCTGAAGCTGGATTTCTGGAACCGTTATGTCAGTGCAGGAAAAGGAGCAGGGAGAAAGTATAGCGGTCAAACGGCAAACGGAGCCTACCCGGAAGAACCGGAAGAAGGTTTTTTTTCCATGGATTCCCTGGAAAGACCATGGATGATCCCCACACGCCTGGTTCTCTTCCCCTGGTACTTTCTCCCGGAAGACGGAACCATTGCCGCAGACACCAGATATTATCCCTTTGGCACCAGAATGTATATTCCCGGCTATGGCTGGGGAGTGGTTGAAGATCGTGGCGGCGCCATTAAAGGGCCGGACAGAGTTGACCTCTACTTTGACTCCCATGAAGATGCACTGCAGTGGGGGCGTCGGACTCTGCCGGTAATAATAGAGAAACCATAAAGATGGATAGTTTTTTCTGATTACATATTAAGTTCAGCCTTTCTTGTTTATCATTTCCGCGGAGGCAGAAACCCAGTTGCCACAAAGCTGTCAGAAACGAAAAAAACTTTTTTTGCTGGATTTCATACATGATTATATCGTAAAAAGTTGCCTGCACCGTCATTCCCGCGTAGGCGGGAATCCAGAACGTATTAATAACTAGATTCCCGCCTGCGCGGGAATGACGATGTAACTCAAGGGTGCCTTGAGTTTTAGGTTTTTACAAATCTATCTTACAAAACAGTTTTCTTTTAAGGCTACCTTAAAAGAACATAAATACAAATTCATCATTACATGACAACAAAACATATAAAAATAATCGGTGGCGGCCTGGCAGGATGCGAAGCTGCATGGCAGGCAGTACAACTGGGATGCCAGGTAGATCTCTATGAAATGAAGCCGCAGAAATTCAGCCCAGCGCATAGTTCATCATCGCTTGCTGAACTGGTCTGCAGCAATTCCCTTCGTTCCAATGCTCCAACTTCTGCAGTGGGATTATTAAAAGAGGAAATGCGCCATTTGGGATCTCTGCTCATCCGCATTGCAGATGAAACAGCAGTCCCGGCCGGTCAGGCACTTGCTGTGAACCGGGACGATTTTGCAGCAAAGGTTACAAAAGAGATCGAAGCCCACCCACTCATCACAATTGTCCATGAAGAACAGACAGATATTGGCAAGGATTCAGAGACACCAATCATTCTGGCAACTGGCCCGCTCACATCTGAAAAAATGGCAGAATCACTGGCACAACTCACAGGAAAAGAGCGTCTTGCCTTTTACGATGCCATTGCACCGATTGTTTCAGAAGAATCCCTCAACATGGATATCATCTATTCAAAATCACGCTGGCAGGACGGCCCGGGCGATTATCTGAACTGCCCCTTTGATAAGGAACAGTATCTCGCATTCATTGACGCGCTGGGCACTGGCAAAACAGTGCCCCTGAAAGAATTTGAAGACGAAAAATATTTTGAAGGCTGCCTGCCCATTGAGATCATGCGGGCAAGGGGCGAAGACACGCTGCGCTACGGACCAATGAAACCTGTGGGGCTTCGTGATCCGCGTACCGGACGAGACCCGTATGCGGCAGTGCAGTTGCGCATGGAAAACAAAGAGGGAACCATGTACAACCTGGTTGGCTTTCAGACAAAACTCACCTACCCCGAACAAAAACGCATCTTCAGAATGATCCCGGGGATGGAACAGGCCGAGTTTGTCAGGCTCGGCTCAATCCACCGCAACACCTTTGTCTGTGCCCCTGAGCTGCTGCAGGAAAGCCTGCAGCTACAAGACGCACCGAATATCTATCTGGCCGGCCAGCTCTCGGGTGTGGAAGGTTATGTTGAATCAACAGCCATGGGAATGCTCGCCGGCATAAATGCAGCCCGGACACTTCTTGGAAAACCCGTTATCACACCACCTTCGGAAACAGCGCTCGGAGCACTCATCGGGCATCTTACAAAAACAGATCCCAAATGTTTTCAGCCATCAAATGTGAATTTTGGTCTCTTCCCGGCCTGGGAAAAGAAAGTTCCGAAAAAAATGCGAGGAGAAATACGAAGGGAGAAATCAATGGCAGCGCTGAAGCTGTGGCAGGAAAAACTGGGCTAGCTTTACTGTAAACGCCATAGGCATATAACCAACATCCGAAATAATAAATATCATATAATCCGTCTCAGGGTGGTTCGTTCGGATGTGCGTGATCGTATCCCGTAATTATAGCCTACCTATATTACGGGTTGCGAGCGCGTGCAGCTGGGCCGCCCTGAGATCGCTTACCTTCTTTCCTTTGTCATCTGATCCAGCAAATCCAATGGACTGATCGCCGGGTTTCTCATATTTTTAACCACGTGAGTATATATCATTGTTGTTTCCACACTCTTATGCCCGAGATAATCCTGGATCTGCCGGAGATCCACACCATTGAGCAGAAGATGAGTGGCAAAACTATGGCGAAGGGTATGAACTGAAGCAGGTTTTACCAGATCCGCATCCCTCACAGCTTTTTTCATTGCCTTCTGAATGGTGGTCTCACTCACATGGTGACGTCTGGTCTTCTTACTGCGAGGATCAACGGAAAGCCGGGTACTGGGAAAAACATACTGCCAGCCCCATTCTCTGCAGGCAGAAGGATATTTCCGGTCCAGAGCACCAGGCATATACACTTCACCAAACCCGTCCGCCAGATCCTGTTCATGGAGCTTTCTAACTCTTGCAAGGTGAACCTGCAACTCCGGCTGGATCTGGGCCGCAAGAATAGTTGAACGGTCTTTATCACCTTTGCCGGAACGCACAAACAAAAGACCCTGGTCAAAATCCAGATCTTTCACCCGCAACCGTCCACATTCACTGAGACGAAGACCTGAGCTGTAAATAAGCCTTAGAATCAGCCCATTGGTTCCTGACACATTGGAGAAAAGTGTTTTAACTTCCATGGGTGACAGGACAAGAGGCAACTTTTTCCCAATTTTTGAGCGAAGTGTTGTTTCCATATCCTTCAACTCAACATGCAGCACATGCCGACAAAGAAAGAGCAGAGCACTGAACGCCTGATTTTGGGTGGATTTTGAAGCTTTACGCTGGGTGGCAAGATGTGACAGGAAATCCTTTATGAGTTCTCCTGAAACATGAACCTCATTTCCAGATTCTCCCCCACCCTTACATTGAACGGAATAGGTAAAAAATCGTTTGCACCAGTTCAGATAAGATTGCTCAGTCTTATATGCATAGTGTTTGATTCTCATCCATTCTCTAAGGTCAGCCAAAGCCTGTGTAGCATCGTACAATCCCGGAGCATCCTTGTTGGAACCACCACCAGTTTTTGCAGTCACCAATTGTTCAGAAGTATAAAAATTTAGAAAATAAAGCCTTACCGCCTGATCAGCCTGATCTATCTGCCAGGCAGCTATTTTGGGTTCAGTCGCCAGTTTATCAAGAAACTGAGGAAGTTTTTCTTCCCACTTAACGCCTTTGAAGGAAGCTTCATTGGACAAATATTTACGAACCCAATGAATAAAAAACGTTTCCTTTCCTGATGCAACCAATGACCGTTTCAGAAGAAAATCACCATAAGCGCTCAACCTTCGTTCTATTTCTGTTTCATTCAACATTATTAATTATTTACAGTAATTATAGATTGTTATATTATCCTCGGTGGATATATACCGAAAATACGGATATTAAAAATAAGTTATTATACGTATAGTCGATAATGGTAACTCAAATTATATCCGGCATCAAGCAGAATGCATTGTTGTATTTTCAAATATAGTGAGGAATCAATTAATAATTGCAATTTCAGGTAGTAACAGATAGAATAATTGAGGAGATAGAATCTCTGTCATCTCTTAGATAGAGACTTGAGTAATTTAGCTCGCTTTAGCAGCGAGGATAACAAAACCAATAGAAACGTAGTATATATATAAAAAAGTTAAATTCAACGGCATAACTGCCACTACATAAAGAATATAAAAAATAAATGGACAGAATTTCATTCGCATGGATTGTGCTAATCTAAAAAATCTCACTGTGAATCAAGATCGTAAATTAAAAGATATTAAAGACAGAAAACAAAAGATTAATTAAAGACTAAAAGAAATTAAAGACAATAAAAACAAAGGCATAAAAATTTAACAAATCATTTCAGGTGACCGGCGAGCACGTACGATTTCTGGATTTAGCTCTATCATTTCCTCACGCATAAAATTGGTTGCTAATGCCACCGCCGGCCCCTGAATTCGAACGTTAGCGGGTCATAAATCAATCTTTTCATAATTAGAAATAAGAAGGGAACAAAGTGGAAAAAGCATTAATTAAGTTTTTAGACG
>DQTH01000101.1 GCA_015662865.1 Desulfocapsa sulfexigens | reverse complement strand
TGCTAATGTTGTTAAAATTCACAAATGTTTACGAAACCAAAATTAGGAGTTGCCGCTATTGGTGCGATTCAGGCTGGTTCGGGAACCGCTGATATGCAGGTAAAATGCAGAAATAAAAATCCTTGGGCTATCATCTGAATTTACTGCCATCAATCTCATACCTGCGCATTATTTTCTGCAATGCTGCCCTGGTAAGGTGCGACAACCGTGCAGCCTGTGATATATTTCCTTTGCTTTTGGTAAGTAAAGTATGAATATACTGCCTGGTAAATGTATCCAGACAACTATCCTTTGCATCTTTGTATGGTGTTATCGGCGCGTCCTCACTTTGCGCTAAAACAGGTGCTGCGGATGATACTGGGGTATCTATCATCAGGTGCTTAACATCAATAACCGTATCCTTGCAGAATAGGACAGCCCGACGTACAGCATTTTGCAGTTCCCTGATATTTCCAGGCCAATTGTGAGAATGAAGTGTTTCAAGAGCTTCCGGTGAAAAGCATTTCCCGTTAATGCCTAGTTCTTTTTGTACATTATTTAAAAAATGATTTGCAAGGAGAGTTACGTCTTCCGCAATTTCCTGAAGGGACGGCATACGTAACGTAAGAACTTCAAGACGATAAAAAAGATCTTCCCTGAACTTTCCTTCCTTAATTTTATTTTCCAGATCAGCGTTGGTGGAAGCGATGATACGTACATCAATTTTTATTGATGTATCTGCTCCAAGCGGTTTGATTTCCTGTTCCTGCAAAACTCTCAATAATTTTATCTGAACACTGACCGGAATATCTCCAATCTCATCAAGGCAGATAGTTCCGCCATCTGCCTGAAAAAAAAGCCCGCCATGATCTCTGTCGGCTCCTGTAAAGGCACCTTTGCGATAGCCAAACAATTCAGATTCAAGCAGATGTTCGGGGATGGCAGGACAATTCACCATGACAAAAGGTTTCCTTGCCCGTTTGCTCAAAGAATGAATGGCCCTTGCACATATCTCTTTGCCTGTACCGGAAGCACCACGTATGAGAACAGTATATTCGCTGTCAGCCGAAGTCTGGATGGTTTTATAGAGCTGCTGCATAGATGGGCTTTCACCTATAAAATCAGGCACTGCCCTTACAGGATGTATCCTGCTTCTCAGATTTTTGTTTTCGTTTAACAGGCGGCTCCGCTCAAGTCCTTTGGTAATTGTCCTAGTGAGCAAATCAAGTTCCAGAGGCTTGGTTACAAAATCCCAGGCACCGCGACGAATCGCATCCACAGCAAGTTCTATTGTGCCATACCCTGTCATCATGATAACAGTCAAGTCCGGGTCAATTTTGTTAATGGTGCTAAGCATTTCAAGGCCATTTGTGTCACCCATCATGATATCCATTAATACCAGTGCAATATCTTGCTGTTTAAGTATAGCAAGTGCCTCTTGTCCTCCTGAAGCAGTGAGTACTTTTGCATCAGGTAGTCGTTTTGCAAAACTTCTCTGCAGGCCGGTCAGCAGATCGGGCTCATCATCAACAAGAAGGATTATGGGTAGATCAAAATCCTGATTAATCATTGGACGCGCTCTCTTTGAATGTCGGGAGGATTATGGTGAACATTGCTCCGTGGCCGGGTGTTGATTGCACAAAAATCTCACCATCATGTTCACGAATGATACCGTAGCTTACTGAAAGCCCAAGCCCGGTCCCCTGCCCTGCCCCTTTGGTACTGAAAAATGGATCAAAGATTTTATCCTGAATATCTTTTTGTATTCCAGGGCCATTATCAGCGATTGTGATAACTATATTGTCATTCTCCATATCCGTACTGATCATTATTTTTCCCTTTTTCGGAACAGCCTGTATTCCATTCATAACCAGGTTAAGCAGCACTTGTTGAATACGCTGGCTATCTATGAAACAATCAGGAAGAGTGTCGGCCAGATTACAGATGAGACTGATCTGTTTTTGTTTAAACTGCTGGCGAACCATGGTGAGAACATTTTCAATAACAGTATTGATAGATTCATTTTGCTTTTCCAGCCTGGACTCACCACTACGGGAAAAGTCAAGCAGGTCAGCAACAATACGTCGACAATTTTCAGCATGTCGTTCAATCACAGAAATATCACTTAAGACCTCATCGTTTTCAGTAGCATTCTCTTTTATAATATCTGTATAGCAGAGGATAACTCCTAAAGGATTATTGATTTCATGTGCAACACCTGCTGCCAATTGACCAACAGCAACAAGTTTTTCTGTTTGTTGAATCCGGTGTTCTGTTTCTTTAATGGCGGTGACATCTTTGGCTAAACAGATAATTGCCTGAACGGAATTGTTTCTGTCCAGAATCGGATAGAAAAAGATATCAAAAACAGCACCGTCATCCAGGTGAATTTCTTTAGTATGAGGTTTTTCCGGCAACAGATCGGCTTCATGTAGCTGACCACTGAAAAGGCACTGTTCTTCTGAACTGATTGCATCAACACTCATGCCAAGTGCATCATCAATATTAAGATTGTTTCTCTTTAAAAAAGCCTGATTTACCATCTCCAGCCTGCCGTCAGGGGAAAGCAGGATTAAAGGGTCGGTGATGCCATCAAAAACAGACTGCAGAAGCTTGCTGCTCTGTCTGAGATTCTGCATATTTTCAAGACTTTCAACAGTGATACCAATCTGCTGGCCAATTGAGAGAAGAAGCTCCTGAAGGGCATCATTTAATATTTCACAGCGCAGTTCTGTAATAACCATAATCCCGAGGAGACGATTGCGACAACTGAGTGGAATGGACACATTCAACATGTCATACTTCTCTGACGGAATAATAATAATATTCTTAGTGTCGATTACATTCTGGAAATCTGGTAGCAATGGAGCCTTCTCTGCGCATTGAAGTACAAAATTATCTTCCTTTTCATCATACAGATAGATTCCAGCACCATCAGCTGGAATAACCTGTAGTGTTTCATGCAGTACCTGGTAAAGAATAGTCTGCAGGGTCTCTCTACTGGTGATGAGACCGGTTAAAGTATTATGGAGCATCAGCTCCCTGTTTCTTTTCTTGACCTGATTTCTTGCCCTGTGCTCTGAGCGTTCCAGAGCCTCAGTACGTTCAGCGACCATAACTTCCAGATTATCTGTATAATCGACAAGGCGTGAACGGCTGTCCTGCAATCGTGCTACAAGTGTCCTGGCATTGCGATACAGCTCTTCAAGCTCTTCTCTGTGACCTCTCATGCCTTCGTGGGGAAAAGTGGCATCATGATCATCAAGAGTTGTGCGGAACAGGGTGAGTAATTCTCTTAGATTTCCGATAATAAGTTGATGAAATAGAAGCCAGATAGAGCAGTAAAGCAGAAGAGCAAGAAGAAGCACTGTACCAAACATACGAAACGAGCTTTTCCAGATCTGGTCAAGATTCTCTTCAAGGGGAATGGAAATGGAAAGAACCCCACCAATTTCATTTGCTTTGCGATGGAACCCCCTTTCGTTTCCATAAGATAACCTTATCGCTGAAGGAGCGTCTTCCGGACTTCCATGACAATGCAAACAGGAATCTTTAAACAGAACCGATTGATAAAGTGTGTAATATCTTTCTGCGTTGAATTTCGTGATTCCATTCCAATTCACAGCATCAGGATGATTTTGAAAATATTTGATCATTTTTATCTCTTCAGGATTTGCCTCAAATCCCGGGTTCCTGGCACCTGCTGCTACACGCCGGTACCTGAATGACGGTAATTTCTCCTTGAAAAGATCCATTATAACTCTTGTTATGTACGAAGTTGACATGGCTTCTATGACAAAATGATCTTCACCTAATTCCTTATACATGCGAGGTCTCAGTACTTCACGGATATAGCTGCGGGTTGACTCGAGTGAAGCCATCACAAGCTCAGTCTGCCTGAGAGTTTCCTCTTCCAGTAGATTTTTCTGAAAATGATAGATTATGGTTGCGGTAAATAGGCAGAAACAGAATAGAATTATTCCCAAACCAACCTGAAAACGCAATTTGAGGTTGTGTTGATCCTTATCAGCAAGATCCCGAATTATGTCTTTCATTGAAGAAACTCCATACTTTTTATATACAAAAGTCGACCTGCATCCATAAGTATACACTCTTTGTATCCATATGCCAACCAGTGGATGCACCCCACCGTTCCCTTTCTATCAGTTCTAAAATGTAATTAGAATAACAAGGTTGTTATTTCAGGTAATTATACTCTTCCTGCTTTTTCTAACTCATTAGGAATAGGATTTGCATAGTCTCTAGAAAACAGCATATCAAAAATCATTACTGGGGGATTTCCATGATGAATCGAACAATTATAACTCCTTTACTTGTTTTACTAGGCATAATCGCAAGTTGTGCCCTTATGGCAGGTACAGACATTTTTGATCCACTTATTCAATTTATCCATACAGGTGTTATCACACCTCTGCAGGCTGCTGTCTGCCTGGTGTTTACAGTGGCAGGATTTGCTGCCAGTTTTTACCTATTGAATCTTCTCTGCAGCTATTTTGTGCCTCGTATAGGTACTCAACACAAGGGCAGTAGAGGTATTTTACAAACAAAGCCAATGGAGGAAAATTAATACTTAGAGGTGAGGAAGAAGTTGATATATCAAATAATTCGAGGAGGATTTAGATGTCACGAATAAAAGATCAGATGCCTGTACTAATTATGGGCACAGGTTTAATTATTTATGGACTTATTGCAAAGACAGGCGCCCTGGAAGGCTTAGCAAAAGCTTTGCATACCCATAAAACATTGGATTTACAGATTACAATGACTTTAGTGGTAGGAGCCATTGCTCTTTTAGGCGCTTTCATAAACTCAGCCAAAGAGCCCGGAAATTCTAATTTTGACACATTTGTACTCCAACCCCTTGGTGGAATCGTTTTGATTCTGGTTATGGCCATGGCCATTCGCTGGTACATGGAACCATTGGTTAAAATAATGAGTAAGTCTTTGCAGCCGCTTCTTGGCTTCAAACTCTATAAGGTACTGAACCTGAACTATGTTGTTTTAGGAATTCTCGCAGGTGTTGTACTGACAAATACCTGGGGTATTCCTAAATTTGCAGCCCCCGGTGTAAAATGTGCCAGGTTTGTCCTTAAAATGGGTGTTATCATGCTTGGCGCACGGTATTCATTTGCGGAACTTGCCAAGCTTGGTGTTTACTCAGTCTGGCTTGTTGGATTTTTTGTACTCGGTACGGTTTTTCTGGTCTTGTGGCTTGGAAATATTTTCAAACAGCCAAAATCCATGACCGGTGTACTTTCTGCAGGAATGGGCGTTTGTGGTGTTTCGGCAACTGTTGCTGTTGCTCCTGTTGTAAAAGCAAAAAGTGCTGAAATGGCCTATACCATCGGAACCATTCTTTCCTTTGGTATCATCTGTATGTTTGTTTTTCCAACCATTGGTAAACTGGCCGGTATGAATCCTGTTCAGTTTGGTGCATGGGCAGGCACAGGTATTCTCAACTCTGCCCAGGTAGCTGCTGCAGCTCTTGCTTTTAATGCAGTGGATATTAAAACTCTTAAAGTTGCAGAGATTTTCAATATTACCCGAGTTCTGTTTCTCCCTATTATTGTTCTTGTACTTGCAACCTGGTTTGGCAAGGAAACTGGACAGAAATTGAGTTTCAAAAGTATTGTAATTGATAAATTCCCAGTTTTTATTCTTGGTTTCTTACTGCTTTTTGCCATGTCTTCAATGGGTCTGTTCTCCCCTCCAAGCCATTACAAAGGTAAATACATTGATGTTTCCTATAATGACCGTACTCAAGTAACTTCTGAAGAATGGGAAACGTTAAACAATGCCATGTCTAAAAATGCATTTTCAGGCCTGTCTACAGAACAGCTAGAAGCTGTGACAAATCTGATTGAGCAACGCCAGATTGCTGGTAACTACGATGACCGTGCCAACAAAAAAGAATTTGACCATGTCGGTCGTTCGCGTATGACCCAGCTTGAAGGAGTTCTTGCCGCTGCCAAAGCCAACCAGATCAAATTATCCGGCGAAGTTAAGTCTGCCATCAAGCATGCGGTTAAACAGGTTCATAAAAAATCTAAAACCGTTGTTACACTCACTAACTGTATGATCTGGTTCTTTGCTTTTGGTTTGATCGGTCTTGGTATGCAGATTACCAAAAAATCCATTACTCAGGCTGGTGGCTGGCCCATAGTTATGGGTGTTATTTCCGGAATCACCAAAGCGACACTCTCTTTCTTTGTTGTCCTGTGGCTGGTCAAAGATGTTGTGCTAAATTAACCTCCAACCAAGGAGTCTATTATGAGTGATGAAGAAAAAAAAGTAACAATCGAAACTGGTGATGCCGGAAAAGGTAGCACTGAAATTGCAGAAGGTGCGAACACTGAAGAACTTGAAGAGCGAGCGCTCTCGGTTTTTTCGAGTGATCGTAATGAAGATATCACTGCTCTTATCTTTTGTCTTATAACTACCTTTCTGGTTTTACTATTTACCAAGTGGATGGTATAATACATTCATTATAAATAGTTGGTAGTTCTGAACACATGGCAGGTTTCATATAAACCTGCCATGTGTTTCCGTTTCCTGGAAGGCATGTATAACGCCTTACTTCTCTTTTCCCTGGATTGTATATGTTTAACCATGTTCTTCTTTGTACCCATGGCACTGAAGGCGCTTTAAAAGCAGAGTCGTTTGTCTTTCAAAAGCTAACAGACAACCCGACACTCAAGGTCACAGTACTCACGGTCCTTGACGAGGATTGGCGTGGCATGACGGGTGATGACTGGCTGAATTCCAGCAAGACCCACACTACTTTTCTTGATCATGTTGAGAACCAGATGAATGAAGAAATTGCAGAAGAGTGGCAGAGGATTAAAGATAGCTATCCAGTGGCTGATCAGGCTGAGTTTCTGCAAAGAACAGGAAACATAGCTAAAACCATAACAAAAGTTGCTGAGCAACTTGCCTGTGATCTTATTGTCATTGGTCCCTATCGTAAGAAAAAGAAATTTTCCATACATTCAACTGGCATGGGTCTAAAGGCCAGAATGAAAAATCAGGAGTTACACCCATTACTGCCATGCCCCCTTCTCATAGCCCCGTAGATGTGGCGTTTTCTGCCATTACAGAAGAAATAGATCTGGGTCTACCGAAGTTACCCGAACCTTTTGATCTGCAGCCGCTTTTCCCTGGTGATCGTCTTCTTCGTTTTCATCCGAACTGGTTCATCACCGATTTCAAGCAGACTGAAACGTCTTTTACGGTATCCATAAAAGATTATGTAACTGATGAAGAATTCCCCCTGACCGGAAGCTTTATCTTTAACAGCACCGATCAGGAGCTATTAAAGATTCAATTATCAGGAACAATTAATATAAATATCTCCTTTCTCAAGCGTAATAACAGGTTTAAGGTTCAGATCTCTACATTGGAAAAAGAGCTTGATCCGAATGATCCACTTCTGCTTTGGGTAAGGGCCATAAAAGAATATGTTCGCATTTACATAAAACGCACCCCTGCCACACTATTTTTCCGTATATTGATGAATAAGATGATTCTGAAAATGGATCCTTCCCAGCGAAAAATCTGTCTGATGATGGCCAAGATCACAGCTGTAGAACTTCTGGTCATTATTCTGGTCGTGATTGGCTATGTCAACTTTGTCTTGTGACATCTCAGGCCCTCATTATCAATCAATCCAAATCGAATTAACAAACCGCTGTAATCTTTCATGCAAAACCTGCATACGTACTGTACCTGGTATTAATTTACAGGAACAGGATCTGAGCAGTTCCGCTATCCAAAATCTGAAGCCATCCTTAGAGCACACAGACGCAGTACATCTCCAGGGTTGGGGGGAATCCATGCTCCTTGGTGACTTGCCTGATCGTATCCGCTGCTTTAAACTAAAAGGATGCAAGGTGAGCTTTACCACCAGTGGCAGTCTCATGACTAAGCAGCAGGCTGCCGAGCTTGTATCGTGCGGCCTTGATGCCATCACCTTTTCCATGGCAGGTGCCACGGTAACGCTACAGGAAGATTTACGTGGCAAGGGATCACACGCCAGACTCTGGCAGAGCATGCAGCTTGTGCAGGAAGCAAAACAGCAAGCGGGAAGTAAAACTCCGGCAATGGCTGTGAGTTATC
Source organism: Desulfocapsa sulfexigens (assembly GCA_015662865.1). GTDB lineage: Bacteria > Desulfobacterota > Desulfobulbia > Desulfobulbales > Desulfocapsaceae > Desulfocapsa > Desulfocapsa sulfexigens_B. The sequence continues at coordinate 5,190 of DQTH01000101.1, read as the reverse complement.
TCCTCACTACAGAGAGCATAAACGAACTGCCTCTTGCTGTTAAATTTTGCTGGCCATTCGGGCTTAGTCTTTTTGCAGGTGTACAATTGACACATGCTGCAACCACCAGACAACAGGATTTGTGCTTATTTTCATCTTGTCCCGGGCAACGTTTTAAACGACTTATCAGACATGCTCACTGGCATGCTTTTTGGGGAGGAATACGTTTGCAACTGCCACAGTTTCTACCGGATCTGACACCGATTTGTGAAAAAAATCCGCTTGCATCCTGCTTTATTGCTGCAGACGGATCAGTGGCACCTTGTGTTTTTCTCTATCCTCCTCATTCCGGTATACCAGTAAACTGGTATACAAAAAAAGGACACCTTGCTGCACCGATAAAACGTTTTGGTTCTCTTTATCAGGAAACACTTGATCAGATCTGGCAAAGAACTGAATATCAGAGCTTTAGAAAATTATTCAAAGATCGCCTGGATTTTTATGAAAAAAAGATGGGTCACGTCGGATGTGGAATGGATGGGATCGAACAACTTGATATTGTCAGAAAAAGCATTCGCAAAGCTTTTTTGAAGAGACCAGTACCGGATTGCTGCCAGAATTGTCCCAAAATGGAGGGCTTTTAATATGGCCAATCCTGAAGTTGGTGATACTCTGGATATTTTCACTCTTCGCTCAAAACTGCATGAAGGAGCGCTTGCCAACCTCTTCCTTGCCGAAGACCAGCTTTCCCGTGAACAGGTTGTTTTAAAAATTCCCTGTGGAGATATCCTCAATCAACCCATCATTCTTTATCACTACCAGAATGAGGAAAGAATCAGCCGACTGCTTGATCATCCAGGCGTTGTGCGCTTCATACACAGGCAAAGAAGCAGGCAATACATTATCATGGAAAAGATATCAGGACCGGATTTGCGTTCCAAAGTGGGCAAAAATCGCCGCCTTGCCCCTGATGAAGCGCTCCGGCTGATGAACATGCTTTGTGAAATTGTCGGGTACCTTCATAGTCAGTCAATAGTTCACCTGGACCTGAAGCCTGAAAATATAATCTGTCTTGAAAACGGAAAAATCAAACTGATTGATTTTGGTCTGGCGAGTTGCCGCAAACTGCCTGATCTTCTGGCAGTTGATCTGCAAAATCCCCAGGGAACTCCACGGTACATAGCACCCGAACAATTACTTGGTGAACGCTCAGATCCCAGGTGTGACACATATTCCATGGGAATGATGCTCTATGAAATGCTCACGGGGCAATTGCCATGGCCTCGTTCCAGCAAAGTCAGTATCGCACGTCGTCGTCTGCGTCACGCCCCTGTCCCGCCACGATACTATAACTTGGAGATTCCGTCACAACTTCAATCTATAATCCTCCGTGCCATTTCACGTCATGCAGACGATCGCTATCCTTCTGTGAAACAGCTGGATTATGATCTCAAACACTGGCAAAAGCTCCCGGTTACCGATATCGGATTAAACTGTAAACGACCTTCCATCTGGAAACGTCTTTTTTATTGTAACGCTGTTCAGAGAAACACTGAAAATCTCCCCTGCCCGGAAAAATCAACGTCTAAACCACAGGTGATCGGGGCAATACTTGATTCATCCACAAACAAAGACATGCTGGTTGAAGTCAGGAAACAGGCACTTATCCGATCATGTGAGGCTACTCTGGTCCATGTAATAGAGGAAGACAGCGACTCCCATGTAAGGCGTTACGGGATGACAGTTGAGGGTGAAAAATTGATGGTAGGTCTTGAATACTCTGTTCAAAACCTGCGCCGTTTCAGTATTGATCCCGGAATCCGTCTTATTCGTGGTGAAGTTGTTGAGGTTCTTAAAGCAATAGGTAATGATCCGGGAACTGACCTGCTGGTACTTGGCCCTTCCAGGAAGAAAAAGAGCTTTATGCGAGGAGCCTCCCTGCAGCGTCGTCTTGCAGAACAATGTGATTGCAAGGTAATGGTTGCTACAGAGGAAAAGTTTTCAGCAGAAACAGACTTGAAAGATTTACTGCCTGATCAGTTAACAGAACAGCAGGTCCTGTCCTGTGATATATTTCTGGTTGATCTCTGGTTTGAACACCTCCATTATCATACGGATTTTATATACCAGTTACTTCTCTATCCGGAAAAAGCAGTGGACCTTAGCAAGGCCCACTGCAGATTCGGTCTTTTCCTGGAATCACTTGAAACTTCTCGCCACTGGCTAAAGATAACGTCCATGCTTAACCCCATACACCAACAATTTCACGAAGTTGCGACAAAAATGGCAGAGCTCCCTTTGCATGACCATACAGGCTTGCAGGAACTTTACATCAATGAATCCATGCCACTCTCCTGCAAGTTGAAAAAGGAATTAGGGCATGTTTCACTGCTTCTTAGATCATACCTTAAAAAAGCACCACCTTCTGTGCCGTTTCTTATTGAGGAATCCTGTCCCATCACCATGCCGCATCTTGCATGCTACGGACCTTTGCTTCGTGCTTTCAATCTTAGCCAGGATCTTTCTGTTCTTATTCGAAACGCTGATGCCAGTATAACAAAAACGCAAGCAACTATTGAAGGAGAAGGTTAAATGCGTTTAATGGTCTTCTCAGATATCCACGGCAATTTCGAGGCCCTGCAGAGCGTGCTCAAAGATGCAGAAGAAAAAAATGTTCACAGAAGCATTTGCATTGGTGATCTCATTGGTTATGGCCCCTACCCCAATGAGTGCATTGATCTTGCGCGCACTATAAAAAAATGCCGTTTTCTTGCAGGGAATCATGATGTGGCAGCACTTTGGCAAACATCTCCATACGGAATGTCAGCATCAGCCAAGGAAGCTATCCTCTGGACCATGGATCAGCTCAGTGAAAAAAACAAAAAATTTCTTAAAGAATTACCTAATCGTATTGAACTTCCGGATATGACTTTTGCCCATGCCAATCCATACAATCCAAGGGGCTGGCGTTATGTGCTGGATCGCAAATATGCACTACGCAGTTTTGCAGCAACCAGTTGTCGCCATCTTTTCATAGGACACAGTCATCGTCCGCTGGTTATCACAAGAAAACACTTCTTTTCAATTGATCTCCAGAAAATTACAGACTCACCGGAAATACGCATTAAAGATAAAAAACGACGAATCATAAACTGCGGAAGTGTTGGTCAACCGAGGGACAGGGACACGCGAGCCTGTTACCTGATCTTTGACACCAGTAAACAGGCTATAGAGTTTTACAGAGTTACCTATGACATCGAAAAAACTGTGCAAGCTATTCGTTCAGCCAATCTGCCTGTATCAATCCACAAACGCTTACTTAAGGGGATTTGATTAATTCGAGGAGATTGAATGAAAACAAAACAGGCAACAACAAACCTTAAACAGCGTTTTTTTCTCTGGTCTGCATTTATTCTATTGGGTGGCGGATTGCTGCTGTCTTCACTTTCCTACTGGAATACCAGGCGGCTTCTAATGGCTGAAGCTCTTACAAAATCCGAGGTAATTCTAAGAGAAGCAGAGGCAATCCGTTCTTATGTTAAAGAAGAACTACGGCCAAAGATGTTTGAATTACACGGCAGCGACACTTTCATTATTGAAGCGATGTCCACCACTTACATCAGCACCACGATCATGGGTCACTTTGCGGAAACCATGCCCAACTATATCTACCGTCGGGCTTCGCTCAATCCGCACAATCCAAAGAACCTGGCTGACCCTTTTGAAGAGGAAATGTTTGACTGGTTTGAAATGGATTCATCACGTTTATTCTGGCAAGGAGTGGTTAAAAAAAATGGTGAATCTTTTTTTGTTTCCATGGTTCCAGATTATTTTGCGCCGCCATGTATTCGCTGCCATGGAGTGCCTGAAGAAGCCCCCCATGAACTGACAAACAAGTACGGTACTGATGGAGGATTTCGCTTTCAGGCTGGCGATCTGGCAGGCATAAATTCTGTGGCCATTCCTGTCTCAGCATCATTGCGTGAGGCATGGCAGGGAAGTCTTGTCCTTTTAGTGATTACTCTGGCCGGCAGCCTTATCCTTCTCTGGCTCTTAAACCTTCTTTTTCAGCGTCTTGTCATCGAGCGCCTTGGATCCATGATCTCCATTATTTCAGAAAAAAGGAAAGAAGATCGAACACACGGTTCAGGAGACGAACTTGATGTGTTGAAAGCATCACTTGGCTCGCTTAGGTATTACATCAAATCTGCAAGAAAAGGCGCTGCCCTGCAGCCTAATTTTATCGGTAATTACGTGGTTACCCAACCCATTTCCGCTGGTTCAATGTCCTGGCTGTATGAAGGTTACGCTGTTAAGTCTGAACATCAGGTCTCACTGAAAATCGGTTTTGATGAGGTGCTGCAAAACCCACTTTACAGAGCATGCCTTGAAACAGAAATGCAGCTGTTTGAGGACATATCCCACCCGTGCCTGCCAGAAGTCATTGAACGTGTGAGTGATGTTCTGGTTTTAAAGCGAACAGAAGGAACAAACCTGTTTTCAATGCTTGACCGGGAAAGACTGGCGGACAATATGTTTCTGCCTGTCTTTGCACAATTGTCTGATCTGATCTCTACTTTACACGCAGAAGGTATTGTGCACCACGATATACGCCCACATATTTTCCTGTTTACTGAAGCTGAGCAAATTTTCCTGACTGATATGGGCCTTGCCTCCAGTGACCAGCAACCTGATCCGATCATGGCAGCAGGTCTCGGTCCCCAGGGAGATTTACTCTACATGGCCCCGGAACTGATTAAAGGTATGCGAAGCGATCCTCGCAGCGACATATATGGACTTGGAGTTTTGCTCTATCTTGCGGCAACAGGACATCTGCCTTTTGATAACAAGAGACGGTCACCACAAAAATGGCTGCAGGAGAAAGAAAAACTCACGTCTCCAAGAAATTACAGGGCCAGTCTTTCCCAGCAACTGGAACAGATCATTTTAAAAGCCATGGCATTTGATATTGATAAACGCTATCAGTGGGTGGAAGACTTGCGGGAAGAACTGGAGAAAGCGGATCTATGATTATGTAGTGAGCAACCAGGTACTTTTATTATTCTGATTACGTACAAAACTCAGCCATTTTGTTTGTCATTCCCGCGGAGGCGGGAATGACACCACCACGATCACTTGTAATTCTTTTGTTTTACCAATTCCTTATGTCTTCACCATATGAAGTTGGCTGAGTTTCATACGTAATCAGAT
>DQTH01000209.1 GCA_015662865.1 Desulfocapsa sulfexigens | reverse complement strand
GTGTCTTTCCATTCGACGTTCCACGTTGGGCGTTCAACGTTGGACGTTCATCCTTTAAATCCTTCATCTTTTCCTCTGCCTTCTCTGCGCCTCTACGGTGACACGTTTCTTTTTAGAGGATCGGCAATCTGCGCCTCTGCGGTTTATAATTTTCTCAATACCTCAACTACACAACTAAAGTTTCCTGTAATTTTTAATATGCAAAATTCTGTTCATCTCAAGCTACCATGCGTAGCAACTCTTTGACGAAAGATTTTTGTGGCCTTTGCACCGGTAATGGGCAAACCGATTGAAAATTCTTATCCAATGCTTGCTCTGCTATAATTCTACGCACGTCAGAAAATGCAAATCCGCTTCGACCTCGAATTTTATATTTGCGATCAGGTGTACGCTGCAACCGATCTGCATAAATCCATGTCAACGTTGCTGCCATCATACAAAAATTGAGATGGTTAAGCACAGACTCTGAATTTCTAACCTGAGATTTTGAACTTCCTATGTCCTGTTTGATTTCTTTGAACCCGGATTCTATTTTCCAGCGCGCGCCATAATATTCTATTATCTGCTCTACAGACAATGACAAATCAGTAGTCATGAGCGCGACATAGCGTGTCTTCCTGTAAACCCAGACGACACGTACGGGACATTTCATGGTTTTCACCATCACGGACTGAGAATAAGCCTGGACTTCCCTTTGCTTCCCGTAAAGAAACACAGTGTACGGCTGTGCATGTTCTTTCCATCTGCTTGCACACTCGTCAACACTCCCCAAACGATCACCGTATTTTGGTGGCCGCCCCGCTGGACGTTTTTCATCAGGTCGGATCTGTGCAAAGTTATATAGCGTAATATTCGTCCGCATCCGAGAAAGCAAATGGAACTTCCCGTCTGCGCCTTTGTTTAATGGCGCCCAAAGGCCATTATTTCCAAACCAACTATCTGTTACAGCCAATACCGGTTGTTGATAATACTCCTGTACCTCTTTTAACATGGTCGCGGCCTGTTCCATCTTGCTCTCAAAAGGAACAACTTTGCCTTTCCGTGTGACATTGACACCTCTTATCTCAATGTCTTTTTGCATCATATAAAAACGAAAATCAAGCGGCAAACACGCCCAGCGTGATTTGACCTTCTTCAGTAATCCTATCACCAAGATACACTGAGACCATGGATAGCTGCTCTGGTTTCCCTTCGTAGCATGATTATGAAAATGAGCACAACCGAAAATCTTCCGTCCAGTTTTAGGGTTAATCGAATCGTCCAGTGCAACCATAATCCGTTCCTCAGTGGCTGGTGCTGGAATTAATCCCCATATTGTCCGCCATAATGCTTTCCATGGCAGTGTTGTACTCCCCATAAAGGTGTAGAAGCGCTGACTTTGGATTTCCAATCCGAACAACATATCTAAAGCACGCAACAAATTAGAAGTAATTGACGATGTAAATGGCACTATCACAGCGAGCAATGTGTAGGCGAACCAGACTTTTCTTTTTTGTCCCTGCTTGGTATCAGGAAAATCTTCTTGCAAGGGTGTCAGTAAATCGCGTAGTATAAACATTGTAAGCAGTTCCTTTTTGGTATAATTTCAATTGGTTAGATAATCAAAATATACCATGGAGCTGCTTACTTTTCACCACCTGTCTCATTGTTTTTATGCGATATATTTTCAAAACACTCCAGGACTGGCACATAGATTGAAACCATTCTTGATAGCCATTCTCTTGTGCATTGAGTTCACACTTGATGCTACATAATTTCTAGGAAACTTCAGCTACACAATACTCCTGCCCTGCCGCAAACGTTCCTGACGCTCAGCAGTTTCCGGTGTACGCCCAAGCAAAGTAAACTGACGTGCCTGCTCTACCCACTGCAAACGTTGAAGGGTTGTTAGTTTTTGAAAATATGCCAATTGCTCTTTACTTACATAATACCGAAAACCACCCTTTTGTTTTTGTTCTATTTTCATTGCATTCCCTCGGAGGGCAGGAGCTTTTCCAGGTGTTCAATATCAGCAACATCCTGCATTCTGCCACTGGCCTTTTTAAGCAATATCATATCTTCAATGGAGGCAAGAGTAATTCGAGTACCGGCCAAATCACGACACACTGATCTTTCAAAAGCGGTTTCAATATCAATTGGTGGATCTATCAGAATATCAAGAGTAGGGTCGCCCAGTTCAGGCGGTTGAAGTGCAAAGGCAATCATATTTCGATCTTTGGCCCAGTGGAGTCGTTTTTCCGGAATAAGTAGATCAGAAAGCGCTAAGGGCAAAACCGGTTTTAGCTGAAGTTTTTCCGCAGCTTGAACAAAATTACTTAAATTTTCTGAGTCTAACGCAACAACCAGATCAATATCCATCGTCATCCGTGGAATACCATGCAGGTTAACAGCCAACCCACCAATCAGGAGATATTTTACGTTACACTCATGTAATGATTCAAACAGTGTCAAATAGAACATACACTCCCCCTCATTCATTTTAATCCTGTACTGAAAATAAAAGCCGGGTTTACCTGTCCAAGAAGTTACCCGTATTTTACGGTGTTTCCAGTCTATTTCCTACCTATTCATCCTCAAGGTCATCAGGAAAAGCTGCCAGAGGCAGGTCTTCAATATCCGTATCCAGGATACGCTTTAGTTGACGCTGTTTTTCTTTTGCATCTGTCACACCCTGAAAGTCGAGAACCTTGCCAACTTTTCCGCTCAGCCACTGTTTCTTTCTGGCAGCAGCAAGAACTTTCAGACTATCCGGTAGCTCTTCACCGGGCAAACTTTTTTCATCGGCTGCACATCTTGCCTGCAGCAATGCTCCGGTTAATTTCAGATACTCTTTATACCTGTGATTGCAACTCTGACATCTCCCAAGATGTTTTTGCATCTCTTCCTCCAAACCATCTGTTTCATGCTGGGTTATCAGCTTATCAAAATCACATTCAGCCATGCTTAAGCCTCCATCCACCCTTGAATTGTTTTTACCTGTCGCAACTGGTCAAGGCAGCGGGTCACCCTTGAAGAAAGAGTTCCCACCCCTATTTCAAACTCTTTTGCGAGGGCTGCATAGCTTTTGTAAAACCCCATTTTATAATCGATATAGCCGGTTAAAGATGTCCGGCATTGTTCGGAAAGAGAGGCGAGCCCCTTGTCGATTACCTGGAGCAGGGAATTTTCAAGGACCAGCTCTTCAGGACCGGGGGCATGACTTTTGGGATCCAGGCCATGGTGGTTGTCATCGTTACAACGGCTGTCTAGGCTGGAACATTGAAGTTCACGTTTTTTGAAACTGTCCCGGATAAAATTTATGGCCACACTGCGCACAAAGCCGCGAAAGGTATTGGGGTCGCGTACCTGATCTATTCCTTTCCCCAGCAAATGACAGACGATTCCCTGTGCTGTGTCTTCCGGGCTTTCCCGCAGACGCCAGCGGGGGGATCTGGAAATACAGAGGGCGTAGTTGTAGATGTAGGCCCAGGCTGATTCATCGCCACGGAGGCACATCTGGTGGAGGTCGGTGTTGGGGAGTTTGCTGAGGTTCATTTTATTTTATGCTTCTTGGTGATTCTTATGATGTTAATGTTGGTGTTAAAAGATGAACGTCCAACATCCAACGTCCAACGCTGAACGTCGAATGAAAAGACAAAAAAACTGAATCAAGTAAGAATGGGGATTTCTGATCTTTTTATAATTCGACGTTGGACGTTGGACGTTCAACGTTTGACGTTCATCTTTTCATTTTCCCCACCGCCCGACGCACAGGAAAACCATGAGCCTGCTCGTCCCTCACGGACGGCTCAGGTTCTCCTGTGCGACGGGCTCCCCTACTCCTGAGGCTCCGCCAGCCCTACTGCCCTGAGGAAAAGACAAGCCGGAAACCAAGG